>JALYJR010000001.1 GCA_030775165.1 bacterium
GTCGTTAACCCTGTGCGCATATGGACTGTTGACTGCCATGCCTTGGCGGACCAATGCCATCCTAGGCACTTTAGCTAAAAGTTCGCGGTATTGTTCAAAAAATGACCTGCTCTCGTCAAAATCTATACCATATTCGTAAGGGTCCCATTTATCGGAGTACCATTCATCCGTGTCGTATACCGGGAAAGAGACGTCAGGCGTGTACATACTGAAAATATCTTTGCCGGATAAATCACACTTTCTCTTGTATAAAACTACTTCGTTTGTTTGCGCAAAACGGCGCATTCTCCGACACTCCGGGCACCATGTCGGCGGCGGGACTTTTATTTTTTCATAAAAACCAAAATCGTCCGGTTCGATGGTGAATTCATTTTTGCAATTCTGACAATTTTTTGTTTCTGATTGCATAGATAGCTATTCTACAATTCTATAGAATATTAGAATACTAAAGCAGTTTCGCGATGTCATGGTAGGTCACCAAAAGCATGAGAAGTATCAAGATTATAAAGCCTATGGAGTTTGCAGTATTAGCCACTTTTACGTTGATGGGCGAACCTTTGATTTTTTCGATAAGGAGAAAGAGCAGCCGCCCACCATCAAGCGCCGGAAACGGCAGAAGGTTTATGATTGCCAGATTTATCGAAATAAGCGCGGCGAAAGAAATCAGATAAGCAAAGCCGAATTGATAGGCATCCCCTACCACGCCCACGAGCCCCACGGGGCCGGTTATGGATTCCATGCTGCCTCTTCCGGCTAAACCATCTCTCAGGAGGTCAAAAAGGCCCACAGCGGTGGCTTTAGTGAGAAGTGTTGTAAACTTGAGCCCCTGCCAAAAAGCTTTGAAAAAACCCATTTTTGCCACTCCTATTTCATCCATCGCGATGCCGATAGCGGGCTTGCCGTTAACCTCTCCGACGGACACTTCCACGACGTTGACGTCCTCCGTTTTACCCCTAAGATATCCGATGTCTATTTTCTCCTCCGAATGTTCAAGAATAAAACTCTGCAAGGTTTCCGGGTGTATATTTCCAAGAGTATGAATTTGGCCTCCCTCGTGAGTATGCGACACGGAAACTATTTTATCTCCGGTCGCGAGTCCCGCGAGCTCGGCCGGCGAATCTTTGGCCACCGACAAAACTACGAGGTTTACATCTTGTAGCTCATAAGCGGAGGTTTCTGCGCTTTGCACGGAAGCCGGCAATCCGGACATGAAGCCCACGGAAAATAAAAGCCAAGCTAAAATAAAATTCATAAATACACCCGCCACTAGCACCAGCGCCTGTTGCCATCGGGGCTTATGCACAAAACTCCGGGCTCGGTCCGGGCCGTTTGTGTTTTCGTCATCGGGAGTCTCTCCAAATATTTTCACGAAGCCGCCCAAGGGCAAAAGGTTCACACTGTATTCCGTCTCGCCGTATTTTTTACCCCAGATTTTGGGCGGGAATCCAAAACCGAATTCATCCACCCGTATGCCAAATTTTTTCGCGACAAAAAAATGCCCCGCTTCGTGGACCAGAACCAACACCAAAAGAATTATTATGAAAATCAGTATGCTCATGGCCTTATCCCCTCACTTCCGTTTCTTTTCTGTCAAAAACGGCTTCGAGGTTATTGTTGCCCTCGTCCACTACTTTCTGCAATTCGTCTTTGCTTCGAAATCTTTCATCCTCGGTCATTTTGCCCGCTTTCTCCTGCGCTTGGATATCTTCCCAGACGCGTTCGCGTTCTCTCCGTGCCGCAATCCGGGATTCTTCCAGTTTTTCTTTCAATATCTTTACCAGAGTTTCGCGCGATTCCGTGGTCAGCTGAGGAAAAATTACTCTAAGCCCTGCGTCATCCGTGGCAACCGACAGGCCCAAATTGGCTCCAACAATCGATTTCTCGATGCTTTTGACATGATTTTTGTCCCAGGGAGCCACCCGGAGTGTTTTTGGGTCTTCTATGGAAACCGAAGCCACATTCTTTATAGGCACAGAAGAGCCGTAGGACTCGACGACTAGGCCGTCGAGTACCATGGGTGACGCCCGGCCAATATTGAGCTGGCTGTATTCCTTGGTCAGAAATTCCTCTATTTTTTTAAGTTCAGCTTTTAAATTTGAAAAATTATATTGCATAAATTTATTGTATCACAGGAACGATTAATGCGACAGACTCCATCAGGTTTTTTACGGACGAGCCCGGCATGCGAAGAATTTCCCGAACTTTGAAAAAATGCTCGAAGCTTTTTATGGGGAGTTCGGAGGCCGGCAATTTTCTATGCAAAGCAAATTCGAGCAGGTTAAGGAATTGAAGGGACTTCGCGCGCGCGGAGTCCAACACAGCGATATTTTCTTCCTCCTCTTCCTGTTCTACAATCATTTCTTTAATAAACTCAAGTCTCCGGGTCTTGGGCATGGCTAAAAATTTTTCCGCTGTTTGGTCTGCGCTCTCCTCTCGAGCTCCGGACCTGATGACATAAAATCTGGAAACCAGAGTTCGTAAAAGGGAGTTCGTGTCCGGCACAATGACGAAAAAATGAGTATCGGGTATGGGCTCCTCGAAAAGCTTGAGCAACGTATTTTGCGCTTCCGGAAGAATGGCATTCGCGGAGATTACAAATATTTTTTTATTATTAGAAAAACTTTTCTCTCTTTCGTAAGTCTTCAAATTACGCGCGTCCTCCATTTTAAAAGCATCGGCGCTCATGTGCATAAAATCCGAGCTGCCGATAGAGCTCAAATTTGCCTTTTTTAAAAAATGGAGCAGTTCCGAGAGAATTTCTTCACGTACCCCCTCGATAAGATACGCATGGTGCAGGTTATCTTTATCTAAATGCTGGGACAACATTACTTTTTGCTCAAGACTGTTTTTTTATAAACATCCAGATGTTCCAGCGCTATGCCTGTGCCTTTGACCACGCAAAATAGCGGGTCTTCCGCGATGGCGGCCTTTACTCCGGTCTTCCTGTACACCAAATCGGTAAGATTGCGAAGCTGGGATGAACCGCCGGTCATTATTATGCCGTGGTCGATAATATCGGAAGCGAGTTCGGGTGGAGTCTCCTGCAGTACGTCCTTGATAGCCTTGATTACCTGCTTCAGTTCCGAGTCTATGGCTTTCACTATCTCGTTCGTACTTACTTGCGCGGAGCGCGGAAGACCCTGAATAAAATCCCGGCCCTTGATAGTAACCCGAAGCTCTTCCTCGAGGGGAACCGCCGCGCCGATACGAATCTTGACCTCTTCGGCTGTCCTGTCACCGATAGCCAGATTGAATGTTTTTTTGATGTAATCCGCGATGGCGGCGTCGATTTTATTGCCCGCGCATTTTACGGACGTAGAAGCAACGATACCCCCGAGTGAAATGACCGCCACGTCAGTAGTGCCCCCGCCTATATCCACAATCATGTATCCTTTGGATTCGTAAATAGGAATACCCGCGCCAATGGCCGCAAGTATCGGCTCTTTGACCACATAAGCGTTCTTGGCGCCCGCCCGAATGGCCGCCTCCACCACCGCGCGGCGCTCCGTGGAAGTCACGCCCGCAGGCACCGAAACCATAACATCCGGTTTGAGAAAATTCCACTTGCCCATGGCTTTGCTTATGAAATACCGGAGCATAGCTTCGGTCACGCGGTAATCGGCGATAACTCCGTCTTTCATCGGGCAATAGGTAACAATAGATTCGGGAGTTTTACCTATCATATCTTTGGCCTCAAAACCTATGGCCAAAACTTTATTATCCTGTTCGGAGACCGCGACCACGGAGGGTTCATTGAGAACAATGCCTTTTCCGGGGGCGAATACTAGAGTGTTTGCGGTGCCCAAATCTATACCGAGTTTCTTTGAAAAAATTCCCATCCCGTTAGAAGTTTAATATATAAGTTAATAAATAATGCGTTTCCGACAGGCTCTATTAGAATAACTTCTAACGGGACCCATAGGGGCAATATAGCACACTTTTATGTTAGAATGAAATTGAAAAATCAGATGAAAATCTTATCCGTCATACCTCTAAAAAAAGGCGCGCCTTACGGAGACCTCACATATTTTACGAGCCTGCCCATACCTGCCGGACACATAGTATCCGTGCCAATCAGGAATAAAAACACCCTGGCACTGGTGCTCTCATCGCAAGAGCTCGAGACTGCCAAAAGCGGAGTTAAGAAACTTAAGTTTAATTTAAAAAAAGTTGCGCGAGACTTGGGACCATCGGTGTTCTTAAAAGAGTTTCTGTCCGCCGCCGCGGATGTGTCCAGTTATTTTGCCTTACCCCCGCATTCCGCCATCACTTCTCTCATACCAAATATTTTCATAGAAGAGTACGAGAAGCTCGCCCGGGTAAAGCAGGCCGATATAAAACCTGTCCCCAATATAGATAGCAACCTCCGCGCTGAAAAATTATTGTTCCAGTACCCTGTCCTTGAGCGCATTTCCATCTACAAAACCCTGGTGCGTGAATCTTTTGCACGCGGTAAATCCATATTTATCGTATTGCCCACCGAAAGAGATGTGGGAAAATTCGCCGCTCTCCTGTCTCGAGGCATCGAACAGTTCACATTCACTTTTTCAAGCGGTACGACCGCAAAAAAAAACCTTAAAAATTACGAAAAACTTGCCGCCTCCGACCATCCAGCGCTTATTTTAGGCACGCCGCCATATTTATCCATGCCCAAACCCGGCATCGGAACTATAATTGTGGAGCACGAAAGCTCTTCCTCGTACCGCACTATGTCGAGACCCTATATCGACCTGCGGGTGTTCGCGGAAATCTACGCTTCCAAAATAGACGCCAAATTCATACTAGCCGACGACCTGCTTCGCTTCGAAACCATCGCCCGAAAAGACGAGGACCATCTGCACCCCCTGTACCCTCTGTCCTTCCGGATAGATTTTCCGGGAGTTGTTGATATCGAAGAAAGAGGCAAAAAAGAAAAGTATGCCACGGACACAAAGGGCGGCTTTAAAATATTCGCAAAAAATACTTTAGAAATAATAAATTCGGCCTTAGACAGTAAAAAAAATATCTTCATATTTTCATTACGCAAAGGATTGGCGACACAAACCATATGCCGGGACTGCGATGAAACTGTCAGCTGTACCGACTGCTCTTCACCCATGGTTCTGTATCTGGCAGCACAAGGCAAGAAAAGAATGTTTGTCTGCAATAGGTGCGAGAAAAACTGGGGCGCCGACATTGCCTGCCCGAGATGCGGCAGCTGGAACTTGATGCCCCTAGGCATCGGCACAGACACGGTGTATGAAGAGATAAAGAAAAATTTTCCAACGGCGAAGCTATTCCGACTGGACAAAGAGTCGGCCAAAACCGCGAGCGGCGCGAAAAAAATCGCACAGGAATTCGAACAGGAAACCGGTGCCATACTCATCGGCACAGAGATGGCATTCTTCTACCTTGAGAATAAAATACCGCTTTCGATCATCGCTTCTTTTGATTCACTCTGGAGCATTCCCAATTATAAAATGAGCGAGAAAATACTCCAACTCGCGGTTCGTATCGCGGAAATAACCACGGAAAAAATAATCATCGAGACAAAAAACTCGGAAGACCCCGCCATCCGCGCCATTGCGTCCGGTAACTTGCTGCCGTTCATTCGCGAGGAACTGGAAGACCGCCGCCGTCTCGGCTACCCTCCTTATAAGAGATTCATTAAAATCACTTATACGGGAGACCGGGAAGAGACAAAAAGAGGACGCCAGTTTCTGGAAGAAACATTGTCGGATTATTCGCCGGTAATATTCAGCGGATTCATCGCCAAGCATAAAGACAAATATATAACCAATGCTCTTGTAAAAATGGAGCCGCGGAAATGGTCCCTGTTTGACCTTTCGACCGGGTCTATCGACAAAGGCTTGTCCTCAAAGCTCGCCGCCCTGCCTGCATTTTTTGAAACACAAGTAGACCCAGAGGACCTCTTGTAGTTGCTAATTTTGGCCCCAAGTAATACTATTTACTTATGGAAAATCAAAAAAGAGTTGTGCGAGTTTCAAAAAAAAGCCGCTATTTTTATCGGCATTATTATTATTTTAGGAATTATAGCTTGGATATTTTTTGCAGGTCAGCAGGATATGATGTATCCGACGAGCAGCGGAAGCGGCGGGACTCAGAGTGTTATGGCTCCGCAAAGTGCAAAGACTTCTAATGTTATATACCCCGATTACGACAGGCCTTATTACCAGAACGACCCCTCCGCGGAAGACACCCGGGAATTTATGAAGGTGTATTACAATACCGAAATCAGGACCCGTGACGTGAAGGATGTCACTCGCGATGTGAAAAGCGCCATAAGAGATGTAGACGGCAGAATCGACAATTTAAACGAATCGCCCAAATACGCCTATATAAGCTTTGTGGTCCCTAAAAGCAAATTTGAAAATTTTAAGGAAGAAATAGAAGACCTAGCTCATAAAAAACTTATAATCGAAAACACGTCTTCCAGCAATCTGCTCGGTCAAAAACAAAACATAGAAGAGCAGGAAAAAAATGCCAAAAGCCGACTGGCGGAACTCAAAAAGGAACTTGATAATCTAAACAAAAGTCATGCGGCAGCCGTAAAAACTTTTCAGAATAGCATAAACGCGAATGCCTTGGAGCTAATACGCGTACGCGATGCTATGGCGAAAACTTCCGACCAAACCGCGCTGGCTGCCCTAAAAGCACAGGAGACGAACTTGGTAAAAAACTCTGCTAACCTTACCCAAAATTTAAATTCCGAGAATCAGAGCTTCAATAATCAAAGCCAAAACCTGAAAGCTCAAATTGAGAACACGGATAAGGAGCTAGAAAATGTCGCGGAGCGAGATGAAGATTTCACCGACAATATCGAAACCGTAAGCGGCTCCATATCGGTGCAGTGGGTTTCCGTATGGCAATTAGCAAAAGCATTCTCGCCCATACACCCAATCTGGGAGATAGTAATTATTCTTCTGCTTGTCGGGTATCTCCTCAAACGCAAAAATTATTTACCGGGAATAGAGTTTGTCTAAAATCGCAAGCCACTAGGAAACCAGGACCGTAAACTCCCCTCTCTGCTTGTCCGGATTTTCCACGTAATACGCCAAAACCTCCGCTGGATTGCCGGTTTTGAATTCCTCGTATATTTTTGTGAGTTCCCGTGCTACACAAATCTTTTTATCTGGGCAAAATTTAACCAAAGATTCGAGAGTTTTTAAAATTCTATGCGGCGATTCATAAAATGCCATTGTTCTTTTTGATTCTGAAATTTCTTTAAAAAGAGTTTCTCTGCCCTTCTTGTGGGGGAGAAATCCGAGAAATGTAAATTCATGAGTGGGTAATCCTGAGGCCGATAGCGCAGCTATCACAGCCGAAGGGCCCGGAATGGGCACGACCTCGACATCAACGAGTTCTTCTTTTATTTTAGAAATGAGCACTGCCCCGGGGTCGGAAATTCCCGGCGTGCCGGCGTCCGACACTAGGGCTAAATTTTTTCCTTCCGCCAATAATTCAAATATCTTATCCGTTTTAGAAACCTTACTCTGCGCATGATAACTCATGGTGGGCTTATGGATACCGTATTTGTCGAGAATTTTTTTAGTTTCCCGGGTGTCTTCGCACAATATTAAATCCACGCTTTTAAGCGTTTCGATAGCGCGAAAGGTGATGTCTCCCATGTTTCCTATCGGCGTCGCCACTACGTAAAATTTAGGCATCAATTTACTTTCTATACTTTTTTGTCCGCCATTTATCGGCGATTTTGACGCTAGTGAGAGAGCGTTCCAGTTCGGCTTCAAAATGCTCGAAGTCCACAATTTCTTTTCCATCTTTCATCTTCTTGAGTTCTTCCGCGCGAGCCTTGGCAGCTTCTATCTTGTCTTCTGTAAGTTCCGAGACGTGCTCCGCAAAATCGGCAAGTACGGCCACCTCTGTCATGCCGTCCTCGTTTTTCTTTACTTCCAAAAATCCTCCGACGACCGCCATAGGCACAGGTTCTCCCGCCGTGAAAGCCACGACATCTCCCGAAGTAAGAGAAGTAATGAGCGGGATGTGGTCCGGCAATACGGTAATCTCACCCAAGACCGTAGGCAGGCTGACTTGGTCCGCCATTTCTTCAAGCACCAGACGTTCCGGCGTTACTATCTTTAACTTTAGTTGTTTTGCCATTGGTTTTTAAATCGCACCCTTCATGTAAAACTCATTCTCCGTTTTACTGTCATGCTTTCCGTCCAATATCTCCTTAAACGAACGGATGGTGTCCTTGAGCGGCACATACTGACCCGGCGTACCGGTAAACTGTTCGGCGACGAAAAATGGCTGAGATAGGAATTTCTGTATCTTGCGCGCGCGGCCAACCAGCTCTTTGTCGGCTTCCGACAATTCTTCCATGCCCAAGATGGCGATAATGTCCTGAAGGTCTTTATACCTTTGCAATACGCGCTGTACTTCGCGAGCTACCGCGTAGTGCTCAGCCCCAACGATGTTCGGGTCAAGAATAGTGGAAGAGGAATCGAGCGGGTCCACGGCAGGGTAAATTCCTATTTCAGAAAGAGAACGGTTGAGCACCACGGTCGAGTCCAAGTGTGCAAAAGTCGTAGCCGGAGCCGGGTCGGTCAGGTCGTCAGCAGGCACGTAAACCGCCTGCACGGAAGTTACCGAACCTTTATCTGTGGAGGTTATGCGCTCCTGCAAAATTCCCATTTCCGTTGCCAGTGTCGGCTGGTAGCCCACGGCCGAAGGTATGCGCCCGAGAAGAGCGGAAACTTCGGAACCTGCCTGCGTAAAGCGAAAAATGTTATCGATGAAAAGAAGCACGTCCTTGCCTTCCGCGTCGCGGAAATGTTCTGCCATAGTGAGCCCCGAAAGCGCCACACGCAGACGCGCGCCAGGCGGTTCGTTCATCTGCCCGAAGACCATGGCAACCTTGTCGATAACTCCGGACTCTTTCATTTCATGGTAAAGGTCGTTACCTTCGCGGGTTCGTTCACCGACGCCGGCAAAAACGGAATATCCTCCGTGTTTGGAAGCGATGTTGTGAATGAGCTCCTGAATGACGACGGTCTTGCCCACGCCCGCGCCGCCGAAGAGTCCCACCTTTCCACCCTTAAGTACGGGACAAATGAGGTCGATGACCTTGATACCGGTCTCAAGAATCTCAACTTTAGTCGCCTGCTCTGTGTACGCGGGTGCCGCGCGGTGTATGGGAAGTTTTTTATCGCCGGAAACAGCTTTACCGTCATCTATCACTTCCCCCAGCACGTTAAAAAGGCGGCCAAGAGTTTCCTTGCCTACGGGCACGGATATGGGCCCGCCGGTACTGGTTACTTTCATTCCGCGCGCAAAACCGTCCGTGGTGTCCATTGCGACCGTACGCACCAAGCCTCCACCCAAATGCTGTTCTGTTTCAAGCGTCAATATTTTGCCGTTGCTTTCCACCTGAAGCGCTGTGTATATGGGAGGCAAAGTTTCTCCGAAGTCTACGTCTACGACCGGTCCGATAATTCTTTTAATTGTTCCTTGCATAACTTTGATAATTTTTTAACTTATAAATTTTAACTTATGAAATTGATGCCATGCCGGCGGAAATCTCGGAAATTTCCCGAGTGATGTTCGCCTGGCGCGCTTTGTTGAATGCAAGCGTCAGGTCGCCTATCATCTCGTCCGAAGCTTCGCTGGCATTTTTCATGGCAAGCATCCTCGCCGACTGCTCCGAGGCGCCCGACTCAAGCGCCATCTGGTAAATCTGCATCCGGGTTATCTTTTCCGCGAGGGACGACAGCAATGCTTCAAATTCCCCCTCGAAAAGATATTCAATCTTGGCATGTTTTTTAAAAATTTCCTGACCTTCCCCCTCGCCACCCAAATTTGTCAGTAAGTCTTCCAAGCTTTCCCTGGATACGGGTAGGAGCTGTTTGATTCTCGGCTTCTGCACTAAAGGCGAAAGGAAATCCGTGTACGCCACTAAGATTTTACTGTATTTTTCTGTAGCATATTCCTCCATAGCCATCCGAGAAACCGGCAGAATGGCGGCCAAGGAAACTTTATCTAGAAGTTCAGGGAAGGTCGCGATAATGTTTTGCCCGGCCCGGCGCATGGCGGCATCGCCCTTTTTACCTATGGAAATAAAATCAAACTTCGCGGTGTCGGATTGTATTTTTAGAAGCGAAATGGCTTTCTTGATTATCTGCGCATTGTAAGCTCCGCACAGTCCGCGATTGGAAGTTATCAGAACTATGAGTATTCTTTCTTCTTCCTTGTTCTGCCTTTCTCTCTCAACAAAAAGCGGATGCTTGGACTTGGGCATATTTTCCGCCACGGAGGCCAATATGTCCCAAGAATATCCGGCGTACAAGCGCGAAGCTAGCGCGGAAGCGACCGCACGTTTCATCTTGCTTGCGGCCACGAGCTCCATCGCCTTGGTAATCTTCTTGGTACTCTTGATACTCTTTATTCGTCTTTTTATTTCTTTTGTTCCCGCCATTTAACTCTTATTTAAAATTGCTTTTAAATTCCTCCATGACTTTCTTGAGCTCCGCTTCGCCGGCGTCAGTCCACATCTGCTGTTCGGTTATTTCCTTGAAAAACTTCTTGGCGTTGCGCTCCGCATAATCGGCAAGTTTTTCTTCGAATTCTTTTATTTTCTCCACCGGCACATCATCCATGTATCCTTTGGTCAGGGCATATAGAGTCACTATTTGTCTATCAAACTTTTGCGGAGAATATTGCTTTTGCTTGAGCACTTCCACCGCACGTTTCCCGCGTTCAAGCTGGCGCTTGGTATTATCGTCGAGATCGGAGCCGAACTGAGCAAAGGCTTCCAGTTCACGGAACTGCGCGAGGTCAAGCTTGAGTGTACCCGCGACTTTTTTCATGGCCTTAATCTGTGCCGCCGAACCCACACGCGACACGGAAAAACCCACATTCACTGCCGGTCGTATGCCTTTATAGAACAGGTCGGTCTCGAGGAATATCTGTCCGTCGGTAATGGAAATGACGTTCGTCGGAATATAAGCGGAAATGTCGCCGGCCTGAGTCTCAATGATGGGCAATGCGGTAATAGAACCGCCTCCGTATTTTTCATTTCGGCGGCAAGCGCGTTCCAACAAGCGGGAGTGCAGATAGAAGACATCGCCCGGATACGCTTCACGGCCCGGCGGACGGCGAAGTAGGAGGGAAATTTCGCGGTAAGCAACAGCGTGCTTGGAAAGGTCATCGTATATGACCAGCACGTCCTTGCCCTGGTCCATAAAATATTCCGCGATAGAGACTCCGGCGTAAGGCGCGATATAAGATAGCGGAGCAGGTTCCGATGCTCCCGCGGAAACGATAACCGTATATTTCATCGCGCCGCCTTCTTCAAGGCGCGCTTCGATTTTTCGTAGCTTGGAATCCTTCTGGCCAATGGAAACATAAACACAAATCATGTTCTGGCCTTTTTGGTTCAAAATGGTATCGATGGCAATGGCTGTCTTTCCGGTCTGACGGTCGCCGATGATAAGTTCGCGTTGTCCGCGGCCGATAGGAATAATGGCATCGATAACCTTGAGTCCGGTGGCCATAGGTTTATCGACTCCGAGGCGGGTTACCACGCCCGGGGCGACTTTTTCAATAGGATAAGCCTTTTCCGCCTTTATGGCTCCCTTACCGTCTACGGGGACGCCTAAGGCATTTACCACCCTGCCTAAAATATTGTCGGATACGGGAATTTCTAGAATTTTGCCGGTAGCTTTTACTTCATCCCCTTCTTTAATATTTGAAAAATCTCCCAAGATAATAACACCGATAGTATCTTCTTCGAGGTTTAGCACCACACCGGTTTCACCGCCGGAAAAAGTAACCATCTCGGACGACTTCACATCGGAGAGCCCGGACACTTTGGCTATGCCGTCAAAAACTTCGAGCACTTTGCCTATTTTTTCGGTCTTCACGTCTGCCTTAAAAGCTTCTATTTCCTTTTTCAAACTTTCTACGATTGGATTTGACATATATTGTGTTTAATTTATTTTTCTTGTATTAAAAAATTTTCTAATTTTCGAAGTTTATTTTGGTATGTGGTATCTAAGACTTCATCCCCGATTTCTATACGTATGCCGCCTAAAAGCTCCGGTTTTTCAAAAAATTCACCTATGGCCGTTTGCGCTTTGTATTTTTCTTTTATTTCATTTTCCAATTTTTTTCTTTCTTCTATTTCCATGCGCTTGGCTGTGGTGACTTTCATCCTGACAACACCTGTCCTTTTGTCGATAATCTTTTGCAGGGCACCTAAAACATCTTTGGACTTGCCGAGCATGCGCTTGTCTCGCAAAAACCGTGCGGAACGCTCAAGCACGCTCTTGAGCTCGCCGCCGGATTTTCCTTGCGCTGCTTCGTATATGGCCTGTGCTACAATTTTCGGTGAAATTTTCATGATAGTCTATTTGTTCTTTTCGGCGATAATTTTTTCAGCAGCCAGTATGGCCAAGGATGCCAATTCGTTTTTTGCCGATTCGACTAAAGTTTTTTTGTCGACTTCAAGCTGCTCTTTTCTTTGTTTCATCCATTCTTCGTTGTCAGATTTTATTCTCTCCAGATTTTCAATTCGGAGCTTTTCTAGGTCTTTCTGTAGCTGTTGCTCTGAGTCCATGGACAGCTTTCGAAGTTTTCTTGTATTTTCTTCGTATTCAAAAGTAGCCTTTTGCAACAATTCATTGGATTTTTTTGCATCTTCTATTCCCTTACCGATCTTCTCACTCCGCTCCGCCATGAGCTTGCCTAGGGGCTTGAGCGCAAAGATATACAGCACGACAAAAACCGCGGCAAAGTTTATTGCTTGAGCGATTATGATTTTCCAGTCAATGTGAAAGGTAGAAATGATTGATTCCATCCCGTTAGAGGTAGGAAATCTTTAGATTTCCGTCACTCTGTGTTAAATAATAAACTAAATACTTACTTAAGTATTTTACTAATCCCGTAAGAAACATAAATCCTGTGATCTCTAACGGGATCCATAAAACACTTAAATCGAAAATGCGATAACAAGGGCGTAAATCGCGATAGCTTCCGCGAATGCGCACGCCAAAAGCATCGGCACCAAAATCTTGCTCGCTGCTTCCGGATTGCGGCCGATGGACTCCATGGCTTTCGAACCAATCCAGCCGATGGATATCGCAGGAGCGATGGCTACCGCCATCACCAATGCTTTAGCAAAAGGAATGTTTGATACTGCAGTTGTTGCTACTTCTTCCATATTTTTATTTTTTATTTATTAATAATAATCTTCTCTCTTTCGAGCAAGAGAGCAGATAGATTTTAGACACATCACTCGATCCGTCTAAAATTTATCGGCCCTTTATGCGGGGGCTGTTTCGTGGTGCGGCTCCACCTCGTCGTGCGACTCTTCGTGGTCATGATCGCTCGCGGCAATGGTAAAGTATACGACTGTCAGTATTGAAAATATCAGCGCCTGTATGACTCCGACCAATATTTCCAAAAACAGGAAGGGTATTGGTGCGGCATAAGGTGCTAGCGCGGCAATCGAAGCCAAAAGCACTTCCCCCGCCAGAATATTGCCGAACAGACGAAATGACAGCGATGCCACTTTCGCGAACTCGCCGGCAATCTCTATTAATCCCACAAAGAACGTGATGGGGGCGACGATGATGACCGTCGGGTCTTTGCGCACATGCTTTATTATTCCCCCCAGCGCTTTTAGGTTAACATATTTGTTCAGAGTTTTCCATGCCCCTATGGAAACCACTCCAAAAACGTTTGCGCCAATTACGGACATAACAGCAAGCGCTAAAGTGGTATTGATGTCGGCGGTTCCGCCACGCAAAAACGGGATAAACACTTTGCCGTGGTCCCCTGTTTCAATCAACCCAAAGCCCCCGAGGGGCATGATGCCGAGCCAGTTGTTTATCAAAATAAAAAAGAAAACGCTGATGGCAATCGGGAAAATCTTCATCGAGAGCGCGCGGTTGTTGGTCACTTGGTCGCAGAGACCGAGAGCGCCTTCTACCGTAATCTCGAATGTTGTCTGGAGTTTGCCCGGCACTTCCTTGAGTCCTTTGCGCAAAAAATATGCGAGGATGGCGATAATGACCACGACCACCCAGCTGGTAGAGAGCGCGTTGGTTATGGAAAAATTCTTAAAATGGGAAATTGGTTCCGCAAAAAGAGTTACTTCGTGGGATACTTCTTCTTCGGCTGCCTCTACTTCGCCGACATGAGCTTCGGATTGATTTATATTTTCGGTTTCAAGATTTTCTAAAGGTGCGCTCATAAGTTATGTTCTCCGGTCTATTTATTTGCTTTAATTGCTTTTTCGGTATTTTTTAATTTTTCAGAATAATCCCGCACCGTGCGCATGATTCCGTAAGCTGACAGGATGAACGCAAGCCCGGCGGACACCAGAAGAAGCACCGGCTCGGTGGCAAACCGGCGATCCAAATACTTACCGAAAACCAGAGCTCCGATTATGGGCAGAGCAATCCAGGTGGTAATGTCGCCAAAAAGCTTCATACCCTGCGCCCACCAAGGGCCCTTGAGCGACCCGCTATTTGAATGTTCCTTGTTGTCTTCCACAAAAACAAAGCCGTTTAGGCTTTCTCTTAGTATAAATGAAAGGTTAACAGGATGCAAATGGCGATAGCTGAAATTACTGCATTGTTATCATGCCCTCCATCGCCGCATACAACTCACTCACCACTTCTTTGGTTAGGGGTTTCTGAAAACAATAAACCTTATATTTCTCTGCTTCCGCCTTTAAAGATTCAAACGAATCGGCGCTCTGCGCCGTTATCATGATTATAGGTATATTGTTGCCCTTGCTGCGAATCTCCATGGCCGCTTCAAGTCCGGTCATTTCGGGCATGTTCTGATCCGTAAATATAAAATTAAAATTTTGGCTTGGGTCCGAAAGCCTGCTTACCAATTCTTTGCCGTTTTTTACGGATTCTATCGTAGCCAAGGGGTATTTTTGTTTTAAATAAATGGTCAAAAGTTTGATGGCAAGATTATTGTCGTCCGCTATCAAAATTCTCAGGTCCAAACCTTCGTTTCCCTCTTTGCTTCTTGATTTTGGCTCTCCTCCTATTTGCATTTTTTAAATATAGTGAGCGTGGATGGAATCGGACCATCGACCTCTGTCTTATCAGGACAGCGTTCTACCACTGAACTACACGCTCAATGTGAAAAACTATACCAAATAAAAGCTTTTTGGGCAAACAAAAAACCGCTCTTGCGAGCGGCTTGTTGTTTTTAGAATCTAAGTTAAAATTAGTATTCTCTGCGTCCACCTCCACCTCCGCCTCCGTATCCGCCGTTACCGCCACTGCGTGGGGGTCGAGCTTCCATCGGGCGAGCTTCGTTAACGGTGAGCTTGCGTCCACCGAAATCCTGGTCATTGAACATAGAGATTGCCTTTTGAGCGTCTTCATCTGAAGACATTTCTACGAATCCAAAACCTTTGGAGCGACCGGACATTTTGTCCATGATAATCACAGCAGAGGTAACTTCTCCTGCTTGTGCGAAGTGCTCACGGAGAGCATCTTCAGTAGTGCTGTAAGGGAGTCCCCCTACATATAGCTTTGTAGCCATACTTTCTTACTTCTCCCGTTTTTTAAAAAATCGGGCAAAAACTATTTATAATGCCAGCCCGACTAGACGGTCGTTCTGGCGGACGTAGAAATTCTTGTCGCACAAAGGCTCCGAGAAACTGCTACGAACTCTAACACTACCATATATAAAAATTAAAAGCAAGTTAAAAAGGGGGGGGAAGTGCATAAAATTACTAAAGGGCCGATCAACATGTGAAGATCGACCCCCTTGATGTGGTCAGACAGTACCCTGACCGGCAGTCTCAAAATTTATAGTGCGGGTTTGAAACCTTCCGCATTGTCACTAGCTGTGCTCCACCCTGCCGACGATATAGGCTAATACCGTGGCGAAGAATCCCACGAGACAGCTGCTCCTGAACGGGGTGAGTCCCATCTGGACCAGCACGTGACCCATTGCACCTAGCAGAACGATGGCAATGAGAGCGAGAATGATTCGCAAGATTGGATTCATGGCTTTCCTCCTGTCGGCTTAACCCCCGACTCGGGTCGAAAAACATCGGTTACGAAGAGCTTGTCGTCTCTACTGTTCTTCCTCCTTCATGATCCTGCGATATTCCCGGTGGTATACCTGCCAGAATCTGGCAACCGCCCACGTTCCTCCGGTGACAACGGCCACGATCACCGAGTTATCGGTAATCAGGGTCGTGACGAAGCCGAGGACGAGAGAGATGACGAGAACAGTATTGATGAACTTCCACTCCATGAGTTTGAGAACACGGATGAGCTTGGACGGCATTACTTTTTCCTCCATATCTATTATATCATAATATATCATGCTTGTCAAATAAAAAACCCTTAGTTTGCAAGGGTAAAATAAGATAAACTATTAAAAATGCGGGTTTATTCTTCCTCTTCGTCCTCCGCCCCAGAATTGGCGGACAGGCCCACCGCTCCGGAAGTGACATCATTGATTATTTCTACTATGTCACCTTCCATTATCTTTGGCAGGTTGTGCCAAGATTTTTTGATGCGGTGGTCGGTGATGCGGTCCTGCGGAAAGTTGTAGGTACGAATTTTTTCGGAACGGTCGGCAGTGCCAATTTGCTCGGAGCGCTGACCAGCGTATTTCTTGGCTTCTTTTTCTTCTTCGAGTTGCTCGAGCTTAGCCAGTAATATTTGCATCGCCTTCTCGCGATTCGCAAGCTGGCTGCGTTCGTTTGTGGAACGCACATCGAGGCCCGTCGGCTTGTGGATAATGCGCACGGCCGTTTCCACTTTGTTCACGTTCTGCCCGCCTTTTCCGCCGGAGCGCGAGTACTCCATTTCGAATTCCGCCGGATTGACTATAAAATTTATTTTCTTTTTTATAGGCAGCACTGCCACCGACGCGGTCGAAGTGTGCACCCGCCCGTTCTTCTCGGTTGCCGGCACTCTCTGCACCCGGTGCACGCCGGTCTCATAACGCATTTTTCTATAAACGTCCTTGCCTTTTATCTCAAAGCTGGCTTCCTTGTAGCCGTTTAAGTCGCTCTTGGATTCATAGTTCACTTTCCACTGCCACCTTTCCGTTTCCGCATATTTCTCGTACATATGCGCGAGCTCCCACGCGAAAAGAGACGCTTCGTCGCCACCGGCGCCGGCGCGCACTTCGAGCACCGCTTCATTTGGGAATTCCTCTTCTTCTTTTTCTTTATTCAGTATGTCGCCTACTTGCTGTTCCAATCTCTCTTTTTGTTCCTGTATGTATTTAAGTTCCTTGCCAGCAAGCTCGTGAAGCGAGTCGTCTGAGTCGAGCATCTCCCGCACTTCCGCTTCTTCGCGGTTTAAACGCTCAAGCTCCACCGCCATGTAAGCGGTGTTGTGATTCTTTTTAAGTTCATCTAAGTCTAAGGCCATAAAATAATTATCGCAAAATAAAGCAGGCTTGTCGAAGGCTTGTTTTTTGACGGGACTTTCGCAGGACGACGGTCCGAGAATGAGCAGTCCGCCAGTAGGCGGATATGCGACCCGGCAAAAAATAAGCCGAGATAACTATTTCTTTACTTTCGCAGATGCGGCGCGGCGCTTGTTGAAGCGTTCCACACGTCCGGCGGTGTCCATTATCTTTTCGTTACCGGTGTAAAAAGGGTGGCACTGACTGCAGATTTCCATCTGAATCTCCGTCATAGTAGAACCAACTAGAAAAACCGCTCCGCAAGCGCAGGAAGCTTTGGTATTTAAGTCATATTTGGGATGTACGTCTTTTTTCATAGTTTTTGTAGATTATCACGAATTTACAGATTAAGCAAATCTATGTTCGCCTGTATGGTAGCCTTGTGTTTCATGACGCCGTTCGAGTAAGAACAAGAGGCTCCACCGCTTCCGTAATACCTGCAAGCCGCCTTCATCTGAGCCGCTGCGGATGTGCCTACCGCTCCAAGGTCTGTCAGGTACATTGCGGAAGCGTAAAACGCATCTTTGGGCGACCAAGGGCTCGCGTCGTACCCTAAGGTGTTTTTTAGGCGCGTCTCAAATATGGTCCATGTGGTAGGAATAAACTGCGCAGGCCCCATGGCTCCGCCATAACCCGCGACTCCGGCAATAGGACAAGAAATCGGTGTCTGATTCCAGACCATGCCAAGTTTCCCCGTTATGCGCAGGAAATCTTCCACGTCCCCTTTCCGGCCCGGCATACCCATCGGCTTCATGACATTGGCAAACGGGGTGCCGGTGTTCTTGCCGACTCCTGAACCGGTGGCCTGATTTGTCAGATAGCATTGACCGACGTTGGAACCCAAGTTTGATTCTTGCGTTAGAATAGCGAGGAGAAACGCCGGCTCTATGCCTGTTTTTTGCGCCACCTCTTTCGCGTATGCAAGCGCCGTGCCGAAATCTATCTTAGTAGTAGTGTTAGCCAAGGGAAAGAGCGCGGCGCGAATCTTGTCCGCCCTCGCCTTTTTCTCGGCAGCCAGCTGCTGGTAAGCAGCCTCGGTCTGCTGTGATATGGCAAGAAGTTTTTTCTTTTCCGCCTCGGATACCGCGACTTTCTTCTGGGCGCTTTCGAGCTCCGCTTTGGCATCGGTTTCCGCGTCATGTTTTTTCTCCAAGTCCACCTTTGCCTCCTCGGTGTCGCTCTTTATGCCTCGAATATTGTCCACCGATTCTTTGACTGCCCGCTTGATAGAAGAATAGGATTCCAGGTCGCTGTAAAAATTGGACAAGCTGTCGTCCGATAATACGAGGTGAATTATGGTGTCGTTGTCAAACTCATTGGTATTTCTTAAAAGCTGCGCCAAAGACTCATGCTCCCGCTCTATCTTTTGTGATAAAGATTTTATTTCCGTACTTTTTTCCGCGATATCCACTTTTAACTGCGAAATCACAAGGGAGCGCGCTTTGCTCTTGGCCCGGAGCGCGTCTATCTGGCTCTGGAGATACGCCACGTCGCCTTTGAGCGTGCCGGTCTGCTTTTGTTGGGCTTTTTGTTTGTCCAAAAGCTCCGCAAGCTGAGCTTCTATCTCTTTAAGCTCTTTTTTGCAGTAATCTTTGTCTGATTCACTGGAAGAACTGGAGAGGGTCAGACAGTCAAAAGCGGCCGTCGGTTGCGCGGAAAAAAATGGGGCAAAAATTATTACTGAAACTAAAATAAAAACTATGGCTTTTTTTACCATAGTCTTTATTATATCATATTTATTTCCCTAGGGCGTAACCCATATGGGCGAGCCTACTTTTCCGCTTTTTCCTCTTTGGCGGGAGACTCGGCTAGGGCGCCCTCTTCTTCTTTCTTACCTTTCTTTTCAACTTCAATTGCAGACAGGTCTACCGGAACAACCTCTTCTTCCTTCTCTTCAACCTGAGCAACAATGGAGGCAACGACGTCCGTAGAGACGGTAATCGCGACGACGCCGGCTGGCAGTTTAACATCGGATACATTGACAACGTCTTCCAGAGTTACCAGTTTGGATATATCTACGGAAAGGTCATGCGGCAGGTCGGAAGGCAGGGCTTCTACTTCCACTTCATGGAGAACTTTAACCAGGTTGCCGATACCGGTCTTGACCGCTTCGGATATACCGACAAAGCTGAGTGGGATCTTGACCTTTATCTTTTTAGCCATGTCGATAGCGAGAAAATCCGCATGTACCGGCTCTCCGGTAACCGGATCTACCTGAACTTCATGTATGAGCACGTCAATCGTATCTTTCGGCATTTGTATCTTGACCGTAGAAGACTCCCCCGCTTGTCGCCAGATTTTCTTGAAATCTATCATCGGTACGGAAATCGGAGTAGTGTCCTTGCCAGCGCCATAAAAAACAGCCGGAATCTCTCCGGATTGCCTTAAAACACTCAGTTTAATATCGTTGTCTCGGGCCTTGGCCTTGATTGCTAGCATAGAAACATATCATACACAAAAAATTTTAAATTGCAAACATCAAATTTTTTGTTCGCTGTGATGCTCGAGCGCGATGTGGGCGGCGATGTACTCTTTCGTGCCAGCCTGGAGAGACGAGTTACCGGCGCTCGGAGCGGGAACTTTTTTGCCCGGGTTAAAGATATTTTTAGGATCGAAAATTTCCTTTATCGTTTTAAATATGGCCGTTATGGGCTTGCCATACATATTTTCAAGATAGGGCGTACGTATTAGCCCGTCGTTATGCTCGGCGGCCATGGAACCGTGATATTTGTGCACCAAATCAAAAACCTTGTCGTTAACTTCCAGAATCGTTTTAGCAGTTTTAGGACTATTGAAATCCAGCATCGGAAAAATATGGAAATTGCCGTCGCCCGCGTGGCCCGCTATGGCATAGATTAGAGTATGGTCGTCTAAGATTTTTTTAAGCTCCGGCAGGAATTTGGGCAAGAAATCCGGGCGCACGATAACGTCGTCGATAAACGGCGCACTGTGCATTTTTTTCACGTGATTGCGGAGCAGTGAAAAATTTTCGTGCCTGATAGCCCAATATTTATTTGCTTCGGCAAGGCCCTTGGTAATATTTACTTCCAAGGCTGTAAAATCTTTGAGCGAAGTTTTTAACGCTAGACATTTATCTTCGAGTATTTTTTCGTCGTCGCCCCTAAATTCCACCAGTATAACTAGCTTGGGAAATCTACCTGTCAGGAGCATGCGGAACTCCGGCAAAAAATTCTTAAGGAATTTTAAACCCGCCCAAAACCCTTTATTTTTTAGAAAATCAGGGAAATATTTAACCGCCAACCGCAGGCTTTTATCGTCATAGGTCTCGAGCGTGTCCGGCGAAAAAGTAAGTATATCTCCGACTACCCTTCCTAGGGCGGCGAGATCGTACATGGAAATCGTTGCAAGTTTGGAGTATTTGTTCTCTGGAATAATTTTGAGTGTGACTTCGGTCAGAATGCCGAGTGTGCCCTGAGAACCTACAAGCAGTTTGTTCAAATCGAAAATATTATCCTTCCAGACGTTCCAGATAAAGTAACCGGCGGAATTTTTCTGCACCGCGGGCTTGGCATCTCGTATCTCCTCCTGGTTTTCGTTAATGAGGTTAAAAATATTTTTATACAGATTGCCTTCAAAGTCTCCCTGCGCCATTTTTTTATCGAGTTCGCCGGGATTGAGCGGTTTCACCTCATATTCATTGCCGTCCCCAAAAACGACTTTTGACCGCAAAACATAGCGTTCTGTCTGGCCATATTTGAGCGTACGCTCACCCGCGGAATTGTTACCAAACATGCCGCCGATGGCATTTATATTTTTAGACGCTGTATAACACGGTAAAATCAGGTTCTTCTCAAGAGTAATTTTTTCAAAATCGCGGTAAAACATGCCAGGCTCTACCGAGATATAGGATGGCAAGGCAGGATAACTCCCCAGTTTTAGATTAATCTTTTTATTTTTTCCGTCCTCTATCGGGAGGGGTCCCCCGACTAATTTATTCATATATTTCGTAAAATCAACAATGAGCGACTCGCCAATCGCCCCGCCGGACATATCCGTACCGGCACAACGGGCGGTTATGGAAATACTGGCGCCGGGATTTCCCGGATGGTCATAAAGCTCTTTGTTCTCGGCCACCCATTTCACTAGATTCTTGACATCTTCCGTATCTTTTGGGAAAAGCACAAGTTTAGGCCGCACTTCGAAAATACTGGCATCGCGGGAATATTTCATAAGCGCCTGTTCGCTATTTTCGACTTCCCCTTTAAAAAATTTCTTGATCTCCTCTTTCATTTACTTGTACTCTCCCACACTTGCGAGGCTATTCCCTTTGGCTCTTTCTAAAAGTAATTCTTGCGCTCCTTTGATATCCTCCATGTTCTCTGACCAATATTTTAGAACTGGATTTTGTATTGCTCGGGAATATGAAAAAGTAAGGTTCCAGGGCAACTCACCTTTCTGATGCATAAGATTTAAATGTACAACAGATTCTTCTTCATTCTGTCCGCCGGAAAGGAAAACAACGCCCCCTATATTTTTAGGTACGTGTTCTTTAAGACACTTAAGCGTCATCTCCGCTACCTGTTCCGGGACCGCACGATTTTGCGCGCCTTTCCCTGAAATCACCATACTGGTTTTCAATATTGCGCCGGGCAGAAAAATATTTTCTTTTACGAATTCCGCAAACAAGATATCAAGGTTTTTCGCTGTTGCCTCATAACACTGATCTATGGAGTGCTCGCCCTCTATCAGAACTTCAGGTTCAATGATAGGCACGATATCAAGCTCTTGGCAGACTCGGGCATACTCTGCCAAAATCTTTGCGTTTTCTTCCATAAGCAGGACGCTGGGAGTACCCTCGCCAATTTTATAAACCGCGCGCCATTTTGCGAAAGTGGCGCCCATGGTTTTGTATTCTTCGAGGCGGCCCTTTAAACCCTCGAGCCCTTGAGTCTTCTGCTCGCCCTCGAACGGCGGAAAATCCTTCAACCCTTGGTCAACTTTTATACCTACATCGATGCCTTTTGACTGTAAAATAGCATAGAAACTTTTTCCGTCCTTTGCCGATTGCCGTATAGTTTCATCATAAAAAATGATTCCGGAAATATATTCTTCCAGCCCCGGCGCAGTTATGAGAAGTTCCCGGTAAGCCCTTCGATTTTCTTCCGA
>JALYJR010000002.1 GCA_030775165.1 bacterium
CATTTACACCGTCTGTCTCCATAACTGCTGTTGGGAAAAAGGCTGTGTTAGCCCTCATGATTCCTGTGCTAAACGTAATCATAGGGGAAACATGTTTCGAGGGCACTTCACTGGAATGTAACGGAAACACCTAGGAGGAAACTGTCATGTTCTATTCAAGATGCCGTCCCGAACAGGAGAAAGCCATGGCAAACAACGAGATTACGTCGGTTCAAGTTACGGAGTATCTCATCAAAGCCTTGAGCCGTGTCAAAAGTGTATACATCGAGTTCGGTACGACCGAGGAAGGCAGTTACTTTTCGCCGTCTGCAATTTCGAATCTGATCAGGATAGTGCTTGCGGACGGCAACCTGCCCGAGGAAGTGCTTCCGGTGGAGCACAACGGATTCAACGCCGGGTATCCCGAGTTTTACGAGAAGCTGAGAGAAACCATAGATAAGGAAGTTCCACCGCTCCATGCTCTGATCATGGAAAAGCTGGGCGGTGAATCAGCTTCACAAGAATCCTGGGGCACCATGCGGGAAGTACTCGACCGAAAGCTTACTCTCTATGCTCCGCGGGCCTGTCCGCAGCTTAGGAAGCGGGGTCATGTGTCTGTACATGGTTCTCGCATGAGTGCGCCCTTCATGTGATATCTGAAGCTTCCGTCATGTCTCTTTCATTATTCGGAGTTTCTTGCATCTTGAGAAGCCGTTATCCCGGACGAATGCGGGAAAATGGGGGCAAAGATGACATCGTCTACGAATTTCACGACTCAATCCCAAGAACACGCCCGTTCCCTGATGGGCAATCACTACCTAGGCATCGAAGAAGCTCTGGCATTCGGCTGTGACCCGCGGCTAAGCGAACTGCGGCAACATGCCGAGGTGCCTGCGCATCTTTTGGCTGCGATCGAGAACGACAGCCAGCTCCGAGAAGACTGCCTGCTCGCAATCGTACTTCCTATCTCCGAAGATAGGCTGAGGGAGCATGCCGCATCGGGTGATTATGATCACACCCGTGCGGTTTTCTCCGAGTTCAGGGGGTATGGTTTCAGAGCGCGATCCACATCTCCTTGGCATCTCGTGCGCAAGCTGGTTGTTACGGGATCGCTATTGACAGTAATGAACAACAGCGATGTGAAATCGCTGGTCCAGAAACAGCTATCTACCTGTCCACGAGCACACAAGATCTGTGAGGCTGAGGTGCAGGCCTATACCCAGCTTCTCTACGCCTTCGTAACCGGAGAGAAGCTCCAGCCCGGCATTCTCGCTCGGACGGACAGTGATGATGATGGTGACAGAATACACTGCGGCTGGATCGATGACACATTCAAGATCCATTTCGGATACCAGGGAGGCATGCCGCCAATCGGTCTCCCAACAGAATGGACGGGCAAGTAAGAACCACTCTCTTCCGGTTGGTCTCCGAAGTAAAGGGGACGACCCTCTTCTAACGAAGTTCTTTTCATCAAGCGCGGGCCGCGAGGTCCCGTGCTATCGGGCCTCGCGGAAAGCGTCTGCTTCTCGCGAGGCCCTTTTCTATTTGACTTTACCCCTAAAATAAGCTATTATTCGCCAGTCAAGTTTTTTACTTGAAGGGGTACCATTATCACTTGCGAGAACGAATAAACAACCAAATACGGGCGAAGGAACTTCGGGTTTTGGACAGCGAAAACAAGAATCTCGGCGTTTTGAGCATAAAAGATGCTTTAGAGCTCGCGATGTCTAAAAATCTGGACCTTATAGAGATAGGCCCTACGGGCAATCCCCCGGTAGCGAAGATAATGGATTTCGGCAAGTATCAGTACGAGGCAAACAAGAAATTAAAGAAGGCCAAAGCGAGTTCGAACCGGACGGAGACCAAATCCATACAAACCAAGATAGGCACCGGCGACCACGACCTGGCGCTCAAGGCCAAAACCGCATCCAAATGGCTTTCGGAAGGCCACCGCATCAAAGTAGAGCTGTATCTGGCGGGACGAGCGAAGTATATGGAGGAGAAGTTCCTGCGCGAACGGCTGGATCGGATATTACACCTCATCACCGAGGATTATAAAATATCGGACGGATACAAAAGGGGTCCGAAGGGCATAACCATAACCATCGAGCGCAAGTAGGATATGAATCCCGTTAGAAGTTTACTTTCGGGAAAAGATTATAAAAAAATTAATTAAAGTAACCTAATAATATTTAGTACCTAAGTAAAATTAGTAAAACTTCTAAACGGGATGAAAGGAATGAAAACCAACAAGTCATATAGCAAGAGGCTGAAGCTTACCAAGAACGGCAAGGTTATTTCCCGAAAGGCCGGCTTCAACCATTTCAATGCCAAACAGTCGAGGAGAAAGCAGCTTGCCGGCAGAAGCGGCGTTGGCTTCGTAATCAAGAACAAGCCCAAGAGCCACTTGATGCCTTTTAATTAACAATCAATTTAAAATAGCGATATGACAAGAGTTAAAAAGGGAGTACATGCGTTAAAACGGAGAAGGAGTGTATTGAAGCAGACCAAGGGCATGCGCCACGGCAGGAGCACCAAGGAACGCCAGGCAAAAGACGCGCTGCTTCATGCCGGAGCTTATGCCTTTGCTCACCGCCGCGATAAAAAATCCCACAACCGGAAACTTTGGAACATAAAAATAAATGCGGGTGCGAGGGAACAAGCCAGCCTGTCATATTCCAAACTCATGGGCGGCCTCAAAAAGAAAAATATAATGCTCGACCGGAAAATTCTCGCCCTCTTCGCAGAGCATCATCCTAAAACTTTCGAAAAGATACTAGCCGCGGTTAAATAAAAAAATAATAAAAAAATCCCCGTTACGGGGATTTTTTTATTGGAGCTCGGTCGCCGCCGGTCGAACCATCCTGTACTCTTCCACTTTGTCTTTTTTTATGAGGGCAATCACGTTCTCCACCAGAGTCTTGGGGTCGTCGCTGAAAGTTATTTTAGCATTAGGGCGGTGTCCATTCTCAATGATGCTTTTTAGCTCTTCGTCTGTTTCCCAGCTACCCTCCAAAACGCCGATGGGTTTAGAGTCTTCGAAGGCCACGGTAAATTCGTGAATGGTGCCCACCCGCCCACAACCGCAGATGACGGCATCGGATGTACGCGTCAGAAGTATATCCCGCCCCGGGTAGCCAAAACCGGTATACATAACCAAATCCATATAATCGAGAGGCAGTTTGTAAACCTCCACATGTTCTTTTTCGGAAGCCGCGGGAGAGATTCCGACAGATATACCGCCCGCTTCTTTGGCACCCATAGCGGACCACAGAGGAAACCCCGTGGTCGCGCCTGTTACGAGAATTGCTCCCTGCCGAACGATTTCACGTCCAAGTTCTTTTGCCTTGTCTAAAGCGTCGATGCCGCAATGCCCGGTCTCAGCCGCGCCAGAAACGCAAATTTTTATCTGGTTATGTCCGTGTTTAGCCGGAAAATTTAAATCAGAAAAAGAATCGGAATTCATGTACATCTATTGTAGCAAAAAAACCGGATAAGTCAAAAATCTAGCACCACGCTCTGCCCCTTCTCCGGCGCGTAAGCTTCGATGGCGAGATTGTCGCGGATTTTCTGTACCAAGAACATGGATGACTTGGGCTCGCCCATGACCACATAAACTTTCTTCAAACTTTCTTCCATATCTGATACGAAATTGAGGAGGCCGTCGCTATCCATGTGTCCGGAATATCCGGAAATTTTTTCTATGTGGGCGCGAATCACGACATCCTCACCGGTAATGTGAATCTTTTTTACACCCTCTTCAATCAGACGCCCGGGCGTACCGACCGCCTGGTATCCGGTCAAAAGCAGAGTGTTATTAGCGTCGGGCAAATAGTGTTTCTCGTGATGTACCACTCGCCCGCCGGTGGACATACCGGAACCCGCAATTACGATTTTCGGATTGGGTACTTCGGCTATCATTTTAGACTCCTCGCTTTTTAAAGTGTTGTGGAGGCCTGGAAAATCAAACAAATATTTACCGGGTGACATGGCCTTGGCCGCCGTTTCATTGAAGTAGCTTTTATATTGCTTGAAAACGTCGGTCAGTCGTATCGCCAGCGGAGAATCAAAAAAAATGGGCATCACGGGAATGCGCTCGTCTTCCAGAAGCGAGTCGAGCTCAAACATAAGTTCCTGAGAACGCTCCAGAGAAAAGGTCGGGATTATAAGCGTGCCCCGCCGCCTGTGGTTGTCTTGGATAACATGCGCGAGCTTCAAGCGTCTGCTTTCGCGGGATTCATGGTTTCTGTCACCATACACCGATTCCATTATAAGGTAGTCCACGTCGGCTACTTTGTCATAGTCCGGCAAAAGCGGAGAAGGGCTGTTGCCCAAGTCGCCGGTAAAAAGAATGTTTTTACCGCGGTAGGCAAACAAAACCATGGCAGAACCCAAAATATGGCCGGCATTGTAAAAAGTGGCCTCAAGCTCCGGCGTCAAACTTATTTTTTCCCGATATCCAGTGCCGGTCCAGCGTGAAAATGCGATGTTTATATTTTCCTCCGTGTAAATTTTATCAAGTTCAAGTTCCGTATTGTGATTTAAAATGCCCGCGGTGTCTTCGAGCATAGGCAACGCTATACCCCGGGTCGGGTCGGTGGAATAAATTTGGCCGCGAAAACCTTCGTGTATGAGTTTGGGTATGCGCCCTATATGATCCACATGCCCGTGAGTTATAAAAAGTGCATCTACTGTTTTAGGGTCGTAAGTAAAAGGATCCCAATTCACGTCGTCAGCCACTTTGTAGCCCTGAGTCAGGCCGCAATCTATCAATATCCTTTTACCGCCAATTTCAAGTAAAAAATTAGCCCCCGTGACCGATCCTGTCCCGCCGTGAAATGTGATTGTTGCTTTTTCTTGCCTCCCGTACGAAATAGGACGCGTACGCTTTGCGATGATCGGTGTCTTGTCGCTAACAATATTTTTTATCATTGACATAGTATTTGCTTATTTATGCGTCCGCGATTTCGTACGGGATGCATCAGCTTGATTGTACATTATTTTGGCGCGCAGTCATAATTTTACGCCGACAATAAAACAGAGCGACGCAGGCTCCGAGTAAGCCTAAAAATATATCGGAGATAGTATCGAGCGCGCCCCAAGCTCTTTGGCCTATGTAATTATCTGTCAAAAATTCCCCCGCCTCCCAAGATATCGCGACAAAAAGAACAAACAGGAGTGCGAGGCCGAGAGTTTGCCGGTCCATACCCCGAACCGGCCGGCGGATAAATGGCAGCCGAGCCGCCAAAAAGAACCAAAAGAAGAATATGCCGACCCAGAAACCTCCCAGCAAATGCATACCTATATCAAACCAGCGCAGAGAATCATACCAGAAGAACTTTTCAGCCATCTTCTGTAGGAGAAAGATAAATAGCATTAAAAAAACGATTGGTTTAAGCAGTTTTGTTCTATCCATTACTCATATTTTACCTTAAATAAACAAAAAAGTAAGAAAAAATCCGCCCACTGAAATTTACAGTTGCGGAGTTCTTCTTAGGACTATCTCAGATATATTACCATAGCTTAAAGCTAAGTGGGTGCGAGACGTGCAGGGCCTAAGCCCGACCCGATCGACGCTCCCATAAATTAGTGTTCTAGGTAATAATCGGAAATAACCCTACCGAAAGTATACTACCCCTATTATTTTTTGCAATAAAATTTTCAAAAAAACACGATTTTACAAAAAAGACAATAGAAAAGGAATTTGAGTTTTTATCCCTTGTGCTCCGCGTAGACAAAATCCGCGTCAATCTTGTTGTATTCGAAAACTTCTCCTTTGTCGAAAAATCTCTTGACCTCCACCTCTCCGTTTTCCACCGAATCCGAAGCGTGGACAATGTTGGACTGTGTGGATAGCGAAAAATCTCCCCGAATAGTGCCCGCGTCCGCTTCCCATGCCTTAGTAGGACCGACAATGATGCGGATGGCGGAAATGGCATTAATGCCTTCCACTGCCATCACGATGACCGGGCAGGATTTCATAAAATCCCGTATGCCCGGGAAAAAAGGCTTGTCTTTTATGTGCGCGTAATGCTCATCGAGCAGGGCGTCTTCGATGCCCATCATTTTCATACCTATAATCTTTAAACCCTTGTTCTCGAACCGGCGTATCACCTCCCCCACCAGATTCCTCTGGATAGCGTCAGGCTTTATGATTATCAATGATTTTTCAGCGTTTGCGTGGCTCATAAATTAAATTATGTTTCTTATTATTCTCATAATGTCATCCTTCAAGACGTCTAGTGCCATTCTCGTATCGCTTTCCGCTTGGTCCGAATTTTTACTTTTTTCTAAAGCCTGCTTTATATTATCCAGGTTTGCCTTTAATTTTTCCAGAGCAATACTCGTGGCTTCGGATAAAATCTCTAATTTTTTATCCCTATCGCCAATCTCGCGAACTTCTCTGGTTAGTTTATCTATTTCCTTGTTTATACTTTTGCGTTGCGTAACGTCTGACAACAAATCTTCTATTCCTGGCTTCATGTGTGCATTCTAGCAAGAAAAAGCCCCTTTTGCAAAACCAACTATTATTCCATCGAAGTATACCTTGCCATGATTTCCGCCTCCACTTCTTCGCGGTCCCGCCCGTATTTAACGTAGGAAAGTTCTTTTAGGCTCTCGACAATCTCCGGATTCCCTTTTTCCGGCGCCAGAGTTGTTATGTTAAAGGGCTTGGTCGGCTGGCCTTTAATCAGCATGCTCATGTAAGCGTTGTAGTTGTCGAGTTTTGTTATGTCGTGCGCGTCAAACTGCGGTTTGAATTTTGGTTCGAGGAAAGAGGCGTCTTCGGTGCCTACTCTAAACACCGCCATGGACCCCACGTTGCCGAACACCGCGTTCTTGATATTGTCCTCAAGCTGGGTTATGTACTGGTGCGCTATATTGAGCGACAGTCTGTATTTACGAGCTTCGGAAAGAATGGAGGCGATAGAATCCGTGGTAACGTTCTGGAACTCATCTATGTATAGATAAAAATCGTTCATAGGCTTGCCGAACATATCCACCCGCGACAGCGCCGCCATTTGAATCTTACCGACAAGGACCAAGCCGATAAGGTTCGCATTTATGTCGCCCAGGCGGCCCTTGGACAAGTTGACCAAAAGTATTTTCTTCTCGTCCATGATTTTTCGGAAGTTAAAAACCGAGCTCTGCTGCAGCACCACGGGGCGCATGATGTCGTTAGAGATAAAGTTGTCGAATTTGGAGGAAATATAGGGCACGAAGTTCGCAAGGGACTGATCGCCCGTGGTTTGCTCGGCGGAAATCCAGAATTGCTTGATAATCGGATTCTTGCAGCGTGCCAGTTTCATGTCCCTGAATTCCTTGTCCCCCAAGACCCGCGTAATTTCCAAAAGAGTGGAGCCGGAAGACGGGTCTTCCATCACCAAGAACGCGCTATTCCTGAAATATTGCTCAAACATCGCGCCGCCGCCGACTTTCATGTCGAACAGTTTGTTGAAAATGCCCATCATTTCGTTTACCACGAAAGTTTTCTGCTCCGGATACTTGGGATCGTACTCGAGCATATTGAGACCCATGGGCCGCGCCGTGTACGCCGGGTCAAAATACAAAACATCGTCTATGCGTTCTTTTGGAATTCTCGAGAGTATCGTCTGGATATCCGTGCCGTGCGGGTCTATATAGCAACAACCGTCCCCGTTCTTGATGTCTTGGGTAATCATGTTGAGCATTATATTTGTCTTACCCGTACCCGTTTGTCCGATAACATAGAAATGCCGCATGCGGTCTTCGCGGGTCATATGCACTTCGGTATCCCGGCCACGATAGCTGTTTACTCCGAGTACGATACCCTCCTTCCCCATTTCGATCGGCGCCGGCGCGATGCCCGCTTTGGCTTCTTTTAGCTGAGGCTGGGAGCCCATGCCCACGGGGAAATGAAACACTGAGGACAATTCTTTTAAGTTCATCGGCAGTATCTTGTCGTGTGAAAATGCGCGGAAAGAAAAATCGCGGAAAAGCTCTTTCAAGGCGCTACCTTTGGCTTCTTCAAATACGAGAGAGTTTGAAGCGGCGGCGGAGAATTGATTGAAGGAGGATTCTATCTCCCGGAGCACTGCTTCCGCACGCTCGCGGGTTCCTGCAGAGGCTATAATGCGAATATTGGCCTTCATGATCGTGCTTTTTATTTTGTTGCCGATTTTTTCCGCCGCTCCCTCGTCCACCGCCCGTCTGCCTTTCATGTATTTTTCTTTTTTATCATCTTCGTTCGCCGTCTTGGCGCCGAAAATAAGGTCCTTGCCCGCTTTAGTGAGTGCTTTGTGGAATTTATAAAAATTATCCGCAGCGTGCTTTACCGAAATACCGTCTTTGACGTCATCCAAAATCATATGAAATTCGTTTATAAACTTATCCCCCGCCGGCGCAATTAAAAATTGTATCGCCGCGCCTTCACCCGAGGTTTGGAGCTTGGAGAACACGTTCAAAATAGGGTTCATCGGGTCGTGCTCTATCTCATCATAGGTCTTGAGCGGCATCACGGCCCGCTCGGACAAGTGCGCATATGCCCCCGCGGAACCCCCTGATTCATTAAAAATATTATAGTCGTCCGTAACTTCCCGAATCTTGGCGTCGTGGTAAAAAGCGAGTATTTGTTTCTCGAAGAGGGTTAAGTATTTGTTGGGTATACCCGCATAGATGACCACCTCGTCGCTTTGATTGCCGAGAGCCACTTCCAGGGTAAAATAATTTTCTTTTTCGTTGTGCTTGCCTTCCGATATAGACTGCATGCCGGCGTAAAACTGCTCCATAGCGCCGATAAACTCCTTGAAGCCTTTGGATTTATCCGCCTCGTCTTGCGGCGGCGGCAGGGTAACTTCAAAAAGGGTCATGTTGAGCGAACGATACATAGGATTGCCTTCTTTAAAGCCCGCGATCTGCCCCGTTTTAAAATATTGCACGAGCAATCGGTGAAAATCGTCTTCTATGTGCGGGTTGCCCATGCTCTCCACGATTGAAAGTGCATTTCTGACACCCTTGGTAATAACCAAGCCCAAGAGTTCTTCCATTACGGTATCGTGCGGCTCGGGCTTGAGCCGTAAAACGATACCTTCAGTTTCTTCTTGTTTCATCACAGCGCTCTTATGGACCGCTTTTTCGAGCGGCACCCTGCGATATTGGTCCATGACCTCATGGGTAGCCAGTTCGGCAGTGCGTTCCGTGTGGCCGATATCCACAAGCTCCGCTTCGCGCGCTTTCACATGCTCGCGCAGGTATACAAGCTCCTCCTCCGGAGTCTTGAATTTCGGCATCTCTTTTAGAAAAGAGGGGTTCATCCCGTTAGAAGTAGTCCCGTTAGAGGTCGCGAGGGCTCGTAGCGGACCCTCTACCTCTAACGGGACGTAAGTTGCTTGAATAATAGTGACTATAAAACATACTTCTATTATATCACTTGTTGTGTCATTAATTAACTAGAGGACTTCTAACGGGATTCATTACTTATTTTCGCCAGTCTTTGATGAGGATACCTCCCCGCACCCCGAAGCAGAGCAAAGCTCGCTACGGGGCAGGCTTTTTTGTTTTCACTTCTTTTTGGGCTTCCAGTCGCTAATAATTAAATTTTTACTTTTCTTGCTTACTACGACTTTTTGTTTCTCTTTCCAGCCAAGTAGGACTGCCATTTCCTTGGGCAAAGTGATAGCCAAAGACTTCCCACCCACTTTGGTAATCTTCCGCACGTTTTTATTTTTTAGTTTCTGCACCGCCATGTAAGTATTTATGGGGAAGTAGAGAAATCTCACTACCCCATTTAATTACGTAATTAATTACGTACTAATTTTAGCATAAATTAGCGACTTGCATGTTTTTTGCGGAAAATAGCAGAAATAGGCAGACCAACTTTTTTCTCCAAGACCATTTGATCTATCTTTTCAATCTCATCTATGGGTATAATTCCATACATCATTATGAGAGGGAATTTCCATAGCTTAGTATAAGCTGCGCTACCATGAAGAAAGCGGTGTTCTACTTCAAATGAATTTTCATCTTCTCGCCCTTCTAATTCTAAACGTTCTCTAAGCCTTTTAAGAGCAGCGTAATGGTCGACCCCAGGAGGAGTAAGTTCATATTCTTGAGTCTTTGGATCAAAAGCAAATCCCGCTACCTTATTTCCTTTACTTTCTTTTACGGGATACCAAAGTCTGTCTTTTCCTCTTTTGTAATTCAAAGCCATATGCCAAGCATCACTAATACTTTCAAACCCATGCTCAGTCGAAGCTAAAGCTTTTAATCGCTCGAATTCAGCGTTAATGTCGGGAACAATCTGGTCGGGGGTTTTTATTATCATTATTTTTATTATACCAAAGTTCCAAAGCACAAAACAGCTAGAAAAATACTTATTAAATAAGGTTTAAAAATTTAGCAGAGGCGGTAAGATTAAAACGCATGGTAATAATATCAAAATCTTTGCTTTTCAAAAACCACAAACATCAAGGACAGTTGGCGGCTTTTTGGAAGCCAGCTTTTTTGGCTTCTGCTTCGGAGCAGAAATACTTTTCGCCGAGCGTCGGGTCGATCTTTGTTTGGGAGTACTGAGCACACTCTTTCAAACTATATGTCTTCTCGTATGTGTGAAGAGAAATGTTGCCCTTGATGGAGCACTCGGCGGAAGGAGGCGGGGTGTCGCCTTGGGTCGGGTCTTTGGATTCAAAGTCGCACGCGCCCCATAGCCCGGCTCCGGCAGCCTTGGCCTGATTCTTTGCCTCTAAAAGCAACTTGTAATAAAGCTTGTCCCGCGGATTGCTTCGAGACACCGCGTATCCGCCCTTCACCATATACTCTTCCACTAAAACATTATCCTCTCCTGAGCCGCCTGCAGAGCCCCCGCTTGGAAGAATAGCGTGCCGCAAAAGGCGCCCGTATTCGTCCGTATCCGTCACATCTTTCCGCAACTCCACGGCTTTGCCTTCCACGAGCTTTGAGAGCGCTTCTTTTGATTCCTTAAAATAACATTCTTCTTCGTCCGGAGCATCTATGCCCATTAAGCGAACTCTTTCCCCGCCCCCGCCTGCATCAGCTATGCCTGAAGCATTGCGGGCAGGTGCCAGTTCAAAAGTATCTCCGTCTATCACTCGCGCCACTTCATAAAGAGCGGTCTGCCCTGACTGCAAACTCTCCAAGTCTTTCTCTTTGATAATCGTGTATCCGCCGTAGCCCGTCGCGGCGAGAATTGCCATAACTGCCCCAATAGAAATCTTTTTTACGTTCTTCATGCAAGAATTATTATAAGTAGTTAATTACGTAATTAATTACGTACTAATTTTAGCACCAGAACTATATTTGGGTCAAAATTTCCGGTTCGCCTTCCGTTATCAAAATAGTATGCTCGAAATGAGCGCTTTTTTTGCCGTCCGCGGTACGGAAAGTATATTCATCGTCATCCATCGTTACTTCTTTGGTGCCCAAGTTGAGCATGGGCTCGAGCGCCACCACCATGCCCGGCACAAGCTTCGCCCCCTTGCCCCGCTTGCCGAAATTCGGGATAAAAGGGTCTTCGTGAATCTTGTAGCCCACGCCGTGCCCCGCTAAAACCTCCACGATTCCGTACTTATACCCTTGTTCTTTTTGTTGCGCCTTCACGAAGCTTTCAATGGCATAGCCGATGTCGCCTACCGTACTGCCCGCCCGCGCGGCTTTGATACCTTCGTGGAGCGATTCTTCCGTGGCGGCTAGGAGCTTCATCTCGGCATCGCTCACCTTGCCCACCGGCGCGGTCAACGCCATATCGGTGAAAAATCCTTTATGTTTGATTCCGAGGTCGATAGAGACCAGGTCCCCTTCTTTTAGTATTCTGCTCTTTCGCGGAATCCCGTGCACCACTTCGTCGTTGACGGATATGCAAAGCGTAGCGGGAAAAGGTATCCGCGCGCCTTCGGGGCGGTAGCCCAAAAATGCGGGCTCATCCCCCATTTCGCGTATAAGTTTCTCGGCGTAAATATCGAGGTCTTTGGTGGAGATTCCGGAAGCTATCCTGTCCCTGACTTTATAAAGCACGGTCGCGAGCCGACGTCCGCCTTCACGGATAATTTCTATTTCTGCCGGAGTCTTGATAATGATGCCCATGGTAAAGTTTTAAGAAATTTTGGTGCCCGTAAAATTCTCGCCCTTCAAGCACTTCTCCAGATTGGCGATATTTTTGCCGTTCAATATGTCGACTTCAAGACCCGCTTCTTCTGCCGCAGCCGAGGCAACAGGGTCAAAAGGAGAATTTAAACGCGAGGTCCATTCTTTGGGAATAAGCTCGCGGTACTCCGGCCAAGATATGCGCTCTATTTTTTTAGCATTCGGATTTAGCTTGGGGTCGGAATCGTAAACGTAGTCGGTATTCGAGAGATTGATTATTTTTTTGGCTCCGATTGTTTTGGCGCATTCTACCGCGTCCCAGTCCGAACTTTTGCCGGGTTCATATGCGGAGCCGATAACTATTGATTTTTCAAAAGAAAATTTATTCGAAAGATTGTCGATTACTTTTTTGTTGGCTTGCTCCGAAAAAATAACGCGCAGAAGCTCGGCGTTCAATTTTAGGGCGGCGATGCCTATCCAATCCAAATCCACGTCCGAAGGCTCGGAGATTTCTTTCGCGGCCGAGTTGTATCGGTTGTTTATTTTACCTCCGCCGGTAATAATGACAAACTTTTTACCCTGCGCCACATGCTCGAGTATCAGGGCTTTAAAATCCTTTAGGAATTCCACATCTATCTGGTCCGGAACTATCAAAGAACCGCCCAACGAAATTATGATTATCTCGTCCACCCCGGTACTAAAATTTTTATTTTTTTCTTTCATGGTCATTTTTTGTAATCAAAAATTTAGTACGGGGCAGGTCTTATTGACTGATAGCGTTAATGATATCTTTATGCACGGCCTCGACGGACTGTTCGCCATTTACGGTATATACAGTGTAGCCGTCTTTGCCGTTAAAATAATTCATGGCGGGCACGACCTTGTTCACGTATTCGTCAAATCTTTTTGCGAGCCCCTCTTCCGTATCGTCATGCCGGCCCCGCAACAGGTTTCTTTTCAAGGCCTCTTCTTTCCCCACCTCTATGTAAATTATTTTTATACCCTTCCGCTTATAAAAATCCATCGCGGTCTCAAATATTTCCGACTGCGCGATCGTGCGCGGATAACCGTCGGCAACCAAATTTTTCTCCGGAGCAAGTCCTTCTGACAGCATGCCGACAAAGATGGCATTGGTCAAAAAGTCCGGCACGAGCTTGCCCGCGTCCAAACACTCACGAACAAGTTCCGCGCTAAAACTCTTGGTTTCTGTTAGTTTTCGGAAGCCCTCGCCCGTGCCCGCATACAGGCATTCTCTGCCGTCCTTCTGTTTAAGGTAGTCCATTAGGAGCTTTACTTGCGTGCCTTTACCCGAACCCACTATGCCGAAAAATACGAATGTTTGCGCGGAGCCTTCTGTTTGCATCCCGTTAGAAGCAGATCGCGATCGTGTTTCGCGCTCTACAAGTTATATTATTAATTTTGCTTATATATTTTTTCATATCCTAATTGCGATCGCGGCTTCTAACGGGAGCATATGTGTTATAATAGCATAAATTATGAATAAGGAAATCATCACCATCACCGGCACTTTAGGCAGCGGCAAATCGAGCACCGCGGACAAAGTAGCCCAAAAACTCGGTTTCCAGCGCTTTTCCTCGGGAGACTTTATGCGGAAACTCGCAGTGGAGATGGGTATCTCCTTAAACGACCTGAGCATCAAGGCGCAGACAGACCCCGACATAGACATAAAAATAGACGATGAGGTCAGGAAGGCTGGGGAACTCGAAAAAATCGTGATTGATTCCCGCCTCGCCTTTCATTGGATCCCGGAATCCTTCAAGGTCTACCTCGACCTGCCGCCAGAAATTGCAAAACAGAGAATTTTAAATAATCTTAAAGAAAATCCCCTGCGCAGGCAAAGCGAGGACTCCTCTTCCCCGGAAGAGATAGAAGAAAAAATAAAATCCCGACGCGAGAGCGAAAAAAAGCGTTACAAGGATCTTTATGGCATCGAGGATCACACCGACAAAAAGAATTTCGACCTCGTCATCGACACAAATCAAAACAACCTCGACCAAGTCGTCGCACTCGTAGTCTCGGAATACAAACAGTGGCTACTGGCAAATTAGCAAGAACTAACTTTGCTAGTGTTAAATATATACTTAAAGAAATCGAGAATATAAAAAGCTATTGTGCAGATAAGTCTCTGACAGCTCGAAAAATAGAATAAAACTTTCCTTCGCTTAGATTCTTGACGACCTCTTGAGGAGAAAATGTGTCACCGTTCATGCAAATATAAAAACCTGGCTTGAGTTCTTGAACTTTGGAAATAGCAAAGCCGAGGTTAAATCCTGCGTCTGTAGGATAAACACCTTCTAAGGGAACCATGGATCCAGTAAAGACTACTGTCAGATTTTTCCTTTTCAGGTTAGCCTCCAGAAACTTAGCGGTGTCAGGCATAGTATAGGTGCCGTGGGTTATTATAAATCTTTTATTTTTACTTTTTTGAATTGTTCGAACAATTCTATTCAGATCTTTTTGGGAAATCTCACGGCTATCTTTCATACAAATTTCAGTAAATTTCAATGCGGGGTAAATAACTAATTTCTTAAAATAACGTGGAATTATGGAATGCCTATTGACCACGGCTGTATCTTTTATACCATTCCAGGCAGAATCTATGGTTCCGCCAGTCATTAAAACTTCTATAGTTTCTTTTTTCTTCATATATTCATTATAGCACTCAAAATGAGAAGACCGCCTGCGAGGGTGGCCGGCGGCCTCCCCATTCAAGCGGTCGTGATGTTAGCTTTTTGTTACCCAGAGCCTAGAGTTAGCGCTCGGAGGTATCGATGAGACCAGCGAGGTGCACCCTTTTGAGCTCTTCCTCTAATTCCTGCGACGACGCCCAGCCTGCGGTCCAGAGAAGAATTTGCACAATCTCTGCCCAGTTGATTTGCTTCCCGTTGAGAATGGAGGAAACAATCATATCGCTTTCGTTGCTTCGTCCTTGACCGTTGAGCATCGCAATGAGCCGAGCGGTTACCGGCATATTGGGAGCAAATCCCAGCCGGAACTGTTCAAGTCGATAGGCCCGGCTATGAATGCCACTCATCCAATAGCCAGCATGGACCCCAGAGGCACAGAAGAGAAGAAACATCCCCATGATCGAGGACTTCTCCCACAGCACGACCGTATACATCCCAAAGAGCGGGATAAGGGCGTACTGCAATACGAATTTCTGCCACCTCTCGTTCTTCGCGAAACCAGCGAATGGCACGAGCAGAGAGGCGAACAAAGCAGTGAGCGTCACAGGTCCAAGGATTTCGAGCGACTCCTTGATCGAACTGGACGGCGAGAGAACGGCGGCGGCAATACCGAGAACGTAGAAGAACGCATACCACAACATAGTCAAAACTCCTATTCTAGTTGGTTTATGTTTGTAACGACCTATCTCCACGGCTTCTAATTCACCACTCGAAGTCGGCAAAATCTCAATTCCTCCTCTTTGCTGCCGCGCGTCGACTGTCTCTTCGTCCCTGGGCCGCGAAGTGCGTAATTGAGGCCTGACTGCCAGAAAGGCGTATTGACCCCAATCTGAAAATCACGGAGGGAGAATGGCGCGAAAACAAAACCTTGCGCCACCAGCGAACATCGAGAGGTAAGAGCGTTGTTATTGACCCTGAAGTATTCCGCCAAAGCGAGGAAGCGCTGATTCTTGTTCTTGCAGAACTCGATGATGATGTTCCAGTCATCGGAGTTAAGCTCCCAGCTTTCAACCTCCCTTCTAAGGTATTTTTTGCCCCTCTCCCTCTTCTCCGAAAAGGCCCTGGGAGGAAGCATGGTTGTGTCACCACCATGCTGTGGCTTGCCTTGCCTCATAATAGTCGCGAGACGCTCATTCAGCCAGTAAATGGTGACTGTGCCTTTTACGACCCACCCTAGTACTTGATACGCGAGCTGGAAAAACCTCTTATATGGACTCATCATTTCTCCTTTCAAATAACGGCTTACTCTGAATCTAACACATTTTTATAAATTGTCAATACATTTTACCAATTTAATTTGTTTTAAGCTTTATATAACAAGGTTAAAAAGATATCCACAGAATTTTGTTATCTTTTATTGACACAAAACGGGTATTGGTATATAATGCCCAAATATGAAAGGGCAGATATTAAAAATCGAGCAATTACTTAAGGACAGCGGCTTTTTGGATAAGGAGATAGCCATATATTTGACCATTCTGGAGCTTGGCCGCGGCACGGTCGCAGAGATATCCAGGAAGGCGGGCATAAACCGCTCCACGGGGTATGTGATACTGGACAGTCTGGCCGGAAAGAACTTGGTAAGCGTCTCCGGCAAGGAACCCAAGCAAGAATATATGGCGCAGTCCCCTGCCAACTTGGTGGAGTACTTGGAAACGCAGGCAAAAAAACAAAAAAGCCTTGCTGAGAGCGCAAAGGAAGTCTTGCCCGAGCTCACGTCTCTTTATAATGTCGGCGACCGGCCACGGGTATTTTTCTACGAAGGTCTCGCGGGCCTAGAGCACGTGTATGAAGATTCCCTCACTTCCAAAGGAGATATCTACTCCACTTCGACCTACGAAGAAATGCATGGCACTCTGCCGAAATATTTTTCTACTTATTACGAAAAAAGAGCCAAGAAAAAGATCTTCGTTCATACGTTCGTCGCAGACACTCCCCTGGCACGGGAACGAAAGGCAAACGATACAGTCGAGTATCGAAGCACGTCACTAATACCTCAGGACAAATTCCCAGTGCCTACGGACATAGAAATATACAACAACAAAGTAATGATTGCGTCCTGGAAAGAAAAACTGGGAGTCATCATAGAATCGCAAGAAATCGCGACAACTCTCCGAAGCGTGTTCAAACTAGCTCTGGCTGAAGCTAAAAAATACGACGAGAAACTCGACGCTGAAAATAAAAACAAATAGATAAAGTCTAGTACTCTCGCATAGAAACCTGCGCGTCGACTTTTTTCATAAGGTCGAGAACTACTGAGACCACGATGAGTATCGAGGTACCGCCGATGGCGAGTGAGGTGATGCCGGTAACATACTGCATGACGAGCGGGAGCACGGCGATGACGCCCAAGAAAGTCGCTCCCAAGAGAGTAATGCGGGTCAGGACCTTGGAAATATATTCGGAGGTGGAAGGGCCCGGGCGGATGCCGGGAATAAACGCTCCGTTTTTCTGGAGATTGGTAGAGAGAGCTTCGGGGTCAAAAGTGACCGCGGTATAGAAGTAAGTGAAAAGGAAAACGAACAAGAAGTAGAGCACCGCGTAAAGCACCGAGGTCTGGGAAAAGGAAGACAACACAGCGGATATTTTTACCAGTACAGGGTGGGTAAAGCGCGCCAAAAAAGTTCCAATCATTTGCGGGAAAAGAAGTATGGAAAGAGCAAATATTATGGGGATGACTCCGGCCTGATTCACGCGAAGCGGCAGGTAGGTCGAGCCGCCGCCGTACATCTTGGCGCCCCGCACCCGCTTGGCATATGTCACAGGGATGGGCCGTTCCGCTTCGGTTACGAGCACGATGCCCGCGATAACCAACAGCGTGGCGACGGCAAACCCGACATAGAGCGGTATCTGAGAGACGTCAAACTGAAAAGCGAGCTCAGCTACCGTGGTAGGCAATTGGGCGACAATACCCGCGAATATGATGAGGGACACGCCGTTGCCTATGCCGAATTCGGAGACCAGTTCGCCGATCCACATAAGAAGCACTGACCCTGCCACCACGATAAACAAGTTGGTGATGCGGTCAAAGCCGGACAACGGCACCAAGATGTTCTGCTGTTCCAAAATAAACAGCAAGCTCCATCCCTGCACAACCGCAAGCGGCACGGTGAGGATTCGGCTCCACTGGGAGAATTTTCGCCTGCCCGCCTCGCCTTCCTCGTGATACAGGCGCTTGAGCGCCGGCACCATCATGGTCAAAAGCTGCATGATGATGGAGGCTGTAATGTAAGGACCGACTCCGAGCATTATTATGGAAAGGTTGGAAAGTCCGCCGCCGGAGAAAATGTTCAATATGCCGAAAAATTGGTTGTTTGAGAGAAATCTGGAAAGGGCCAGCTCGTCAATACCCGGGATAGGGATAGCCGCGAGCGCCCGGAATATCACCAAACAAAAAAGCACGAACAAAATCTTTTTGCGTAAAGTTATGTCCGTCCAGATAAGTTTTATTTTGTTCCAAAAATTCATTTTTTGCTATCTTATTTTTATCTTGCCGCCCTTGATACCCAGCCGCTGACGTATTTCTTTAAAAGTTGCGGGCTTGCCTGCCTCTGCGGACAGACTGTCCGGATAAGCCTTTTCTTTTGAAACTTGCACGACCTTCTGTATAGACTTGAACTGGTAGCCGCGGTTTTTCGGCAATTTCTTGATGATATCTCTGAGCTCGGGCCGGCGCTTGTTACCCGCGCGCGCAGTCTGCCCTTTGCCGCCTCGGCCGGAAGTTTTGGCATGCTTGCCGCCCCGTCCTACCATGCGGTCTTTTTTGTTCTTATGGGTTCTTTTTAAGTGGTGTATCTGCATATAAATTATTTATAGTGAGCTTGTCGAACTATTCTGTGGCTACCGGCACTTCTTTATTGGCCACAACGACCGTGGCTTCCGGAACCGGCTTGGAATACCGGGAGGAAATGTCTTTAAGCGCTGCCATGACCGCTTTGGCGTTGTTCAATTTATTGGTACTTCGGGACAGGATTTTGCCTGTAATATCTTTGGCTCCGGAAAGATTTATGATGTCCCGGATGACCGAGCCCGCCACCAATCCGCGGCCTTTGTTTGGATAAAGCACCACTTTGGAACTTGAGAATTTGGCGGAGAGTTCGTGCGGCAGAGACATGGTCTTCGTAAGCTCCAGCTTTACCATGTTCTTCTTGGCGTTTCGGAGCGCTTTGTTTATAGCGAGTGCCGTATCCCCCGCTTTGCCCAAGCCCAAACCGATACTGCCTTTCTTGTCCCCCGCAACGAGTGCCACGGAGAAAGAAAACCGCCGTCCACCGGCGACCACGCGGGTTACGCGTCGTATACCGATTATCTTCTGGTCAAACTCCGGCTTCGGCCGGCTGAAAGACCCGGGGCGCCTTCCTGTATTCCTTTTTTCGTTTCTTTTTTCCATCCCAGTACTAAAATTTTTATTATTAATCTTTATTGTTATGTCCCTTACTCAAAAATTTAGTACGGGACAGGTAAGTTTTTAAAATTCTAAGCCGGCGCTGCGCGCTTCATCCGCAACCAATTTTATCCTGCCTGTGTATTTGAAACCGTTTCTGTCAAAAACTACCTTTTTAATCTTTACCTTTCCGCACGCCTCCGCGATGGCCTTGCCTACTTCTTTTGCACGTACGGTCTTGGTGCCTTTGGATGCTTTCAAGTCGGAAGCCTGCGCTATGGTTTTCCCGGAAACGTCGTCTATTACTTGAGCATAAATAAATTTATTGGAACGAAAAACCGACAAGCGAGGGCGCTCGGGTGTACCATTAATCTTGATTCTGATCTTTTTCTTCAATCTGATTCTTTTGTCCTGTTTGGTCTGCATGTTTTTATATTTAAACCGTCTTCTTACCCTGCTTCCTCCTGATAACCTCGTTCTCGTAGCGCATGCCTTTACCCTTGTATGGCTCCGGCTTCTTCAGCGCGCGTACTCCCGCGGTAAAGCTGCCCACAAGTTCTTTGTCGATGCCTTCCACAGAAAGAATGTTCTTCTCCGCTTTCATGGTTATGCCTTCGGGTATCGGAACCACAACCGGGTGCGAAAACCCAAGCGCCAAGTGAAGCTCTTTGCCTTTGACTTCGGACTTGAAGCCCACTCCTTCGAGCACCAGCTTCTTGTGGTAAGGCGATGTTACGCCCTGAATCATATTTTTTATATGCGAAGCGTATGTACCCCAGAGCGCTTTGGAAAATTTGTCGTTCCGCTTTATATCCAATTTGATACCTTTGTCAGTAACGTCGATTTTTATATCGTCCCTAAATATTCGAGAGAGGTTGCCTTTTGGGCCTGCCACAGTCAAAGTGTTGCCGCTCTGAGTGACTTTGATGCCTGCCGGTATTAGAATTTCTTGTTTTCCGATTCGTGACATATATTTTTATTACCACATTCTAAATAACGCCTCCCCTCCCACCTGCGCCTTGCGGGCGTCTTTACCTGAAAGAATGCCTTTGGGGGTCGAAAGCACCAGCAGACCCGAACCATTCCGGATGGTGTGAATGTCCTTCATCTTGAAATAAACCCTGCGGGACTGTTTGGAAATCCTTTCCACTTCCGTAATCTTTGGCTTTTTGTCGGTATAGATAAGACTAATCTCAAGAACCGGATGTCCCTTCTTTAGTTTCTTAGCCACATCGGCAACATAGCCTTCTTTTTTAAGGCAGGTGCCGATTGCATTTTTGAGCTCGGAATAAGGAACGGTCGCGGTCTCAAGGCCCGCTAGCTGGGCGTTCTTCATTATTATGATCATGTTTGAAATTGAATCCATATGTTCGAAAATAAATTAAAATTACCAGGAAGATTTTCTGACTCCCGGCAACATGCCTTCGTTGGCTAATTCGCGAAAACAAATACGGCAAATGCCAAAGTCGCGCATGAAAGCATTGCCCCGACCGCACTTAAAACACCTGTTCTTCTGACGGGTGGAAAATTTCGGCTTCTTAGCCGCTCGGGCTTTTACTGATGTTTTTGCCATCCCAGTACTGAAATTTTAATTAATAAACTTTATCCTTATGCTCCGTAATCAAAAATTTAGTACGGGACAAGTAAATAATAAATCGGGAAGGCTCCGTTAATATCTCACTTTTTTTCTTTAAACCTATAAAATAAAGGCCTAAAGGAGAAAAATGGATTAATCAAAACCTGCTTCCCTTGTGGAGAATATTAGCAAATACAAAGCAATTAGTCAACTTGCCTTGTACGTCTTAATAAGGGCTGCAAATACAGTAATCTTTTTGCGCCACATTTGTTGAACACCAATTGTTTATAAATGGCCTGCAGGAACCGAAGGGCGGAGTTGTGGTCGGGGTAATAGTTTCGAGAGTAGTTTTTAAAAGCGCTCCCACGGTAATACTAACGTAATTGTAGTAGGCATATGTATGGTTAGCAGGTGCAACCGGGACGGCGGTCAGAAATCCCTCGGCTACAAGCTGGGAAGCCATGTTGTCGAAATTGTCCGTCCAAGGAGAGGCCCCGAAGCGCGTTTCATTGGGATACTTGCCGTATTTGTCAAAGTAAAGCATCAGTGCTTTTTGAACCTGCGAGAACTCGGCTCTGGCCTTTACGTCCCGTGCCTGAGCGCGCGCTTGATTGAGACTGGACATAACAATGCTCGTAAGAAGCGAGATTATTGACACGACCACCAGGAGTTCTATAAGTGTAAAGCCTTTTTTGAGTTTCATGTGGTTGCGCCGTAATATTTTTTTAATTATATTGATCAAACATGAATTGCGACTGGTCGATATAATCCTCAAAGCGCTCTTCGGTCTGTTCCGCATCGCCTGAGGGGAAGAAAAATAAGAGTGAAATGATAATGCAGATAATCGCAAACCCCAACAGCGCATATTCCGCCTGCCTTTCATCTTTTATCAGGCCACCGGAGTGTTTCATGGCCAATATGATCATTTTAGGAGACTCGGCTTTTTGATTGGCTGGCGGCTTGCTTATGACCTGCTCTGCGTTTTTTGCCTCAAACTCTTTCAGGGCCTCCTGTATTTCCGTATCTTTGCTTAAATCTTCCATTTAAATATTATACATCAAGCTGCGCAAAGAAAAATCCCCTGACGGGGATTTTTCTTGTTTTTATAAACTGTACGTTTATTCTTTCTTGAAAGGCACTCCCAGGTTCTCAAAGAAGGCGGTCCCTTCAGCTTTAGTTTTTGCGCTGGAAACTATGGTGATGGAGAGCCCAAAAACATCCTTTATGTCTTCGTCGGCGGTTTCGGGGAAAATGGTGTGCTCTTTGATGCCGATGGTTAGGTTGCCGATGTTGTCCACCGCGCTTCTCTTGAGTCCACGAAAGTCTTTGGTACGGGGCAAAGCTACATTGATGAGCTTTTCCAAAAATGCGTACATTCTTTTGCCTCGTAGGGTTATCATGGCGCCAATCGGGTCGCCTTGGCGAACTTTGAAGGACGAGATGGACTGCTTTGCGCCACGGAGAGATGCTTTCTGTCCCGTGATCTTTGCCAGGCGCCCCGCTATGGCCTCATTCTTGTTCTTGTCTTTCTTCATGGCAGTGCCGGTACCGGTATTTATCACCACCTTTTTTGTTTTCGGTGCGGCCATGGCGTTTTTATAATGAAAAGCTTCTTTCATTTTCTGAAAAACTTGGGCTTCTTTCTCTTTGACGGTTAAGTGTGCCATAAATTTAATATTATTCCGCTATCTTGACGTTCGAAACATTAATCGGCATCGCCATATTTATCATACTGCCTTTTTCTCCGGACTTTCGGGCTTTCTGGTGTCGCTTGGTCATATTAAGACCTTCCACCACGACTTTATTCTTTTTGGGAAGCGCGCGTACTACTTTACCGGACTTGCCTTTGTCTTTGCCCGCCAAGATTATTACATTGTCTCCTTTCTTTATCTTCATCCCGTTTAGAAGCAGATCGCGATCAACGCGCGTGCTTGATATTTAATATTATTAATTTTTGCTGTATTTGATTTCATTGATTTGTTTGTTTTTAAATTGCGATCGCGGCTTCTAACGGGATTCATTTCCTTAAATTACTTCCTGCGCCAGGGAAATTATCTTCTGGTAACCTTTCTCCGCCAGTTCTCTGGGTATCGGACCGAAAATACGCCCTGCCTTTGGGTCCAGTTTGCCTTTTTCCAAGATAACCACGGCGTTATCGTCGAAACGGATATATGAACCGTCAGCTCTGCGATATGGTTCGCGGGTACGTACGACTACAGCCTGGTGCACATCTTTCTTTTTGACAAGCTTGCGAGGACTAGCTATCTTGACTGAAATGATGACCTTCTCCCCCAAGGTCGCGTAACGCTTCTTGGAAGAACCCAAAATTTTGAAAACCTTACCTACGGTTCCTCCTGCGTTGTCCGTTATTTTTACTAAAGTTTCATTTTGAATCATAAAATTAAATTAAAATTACTGCGCTACTTTAAATTTCTTATCTTTGGATATCGGCTTGGTTTCGACTATTTCAACTTTGTCTCCGGTCTTGTATTTTTCATTCTCGTCGTGCGCTTTGTACTTTTTTGTAACCGTATAATACTTACCGTACAAAGGATGCTTCACGAACCGGGAAACAGCAACCACTATGGTTTTTTTCATTTTGTCCGACACAACCACTCCTTTTAAAATTGCTCCTTTATTCGCTGGTTTCATATTGTTTATTTCTGACTATTCAACTGGGTTAAAATTCTGGCTACGTCCTTTTTTAAATTCTTTAACTCTTTCACATTCTTGGAACGAGCGCCTTCGGCTTTGAATCGCAGGCTCCTCTCTTGTTCTATCAAGGTAGCGAGTTTTTTCTCGAGGTCCGCCGCTTTCATTTCTTTTAAATTTTCCTTTTTCTTGGCCATATGGTTCTGTTTTACTGCTTATGTGCGCGGCTGATTACCCTGGTTTTTAACGGAAGCTTGGAACCCGCTTTACGGAGCGCTTCTCGAGCTACACTCTCCTCCGCCCCGTCCACTTCAAAAATTATGCGGCCGGGCAAAACTTCAAAGCAATAGCCCTGCGGGTCGCCCTTTCCCTTTCCCATGCCCACCTCCGCGGCTTTTGCGGTAAAAGGACGGTCCGGAAAGATTCGCACCCAGTATTTGCCGCTCTTTGTCAGCGTGCGGGAAATAACCTTACGGGCGGATTCCAACTGCTTGGATTTTACCCGCGCTTCCGTCTCGGACTTTAAAGCAAAAGAGCCGAAAGCTATCTTGGTGCCGCGAGTATCCGGAGATATCTTCTTGGGATTACTCCGATTGCTCTGCCATTTTCGAAATTTTACTTTTTTGGGAATAAACATAAAAATATCCTAATCTGTTTTTAACTTGCTTCCGCCCTCGGTCGCGGGGCTGGTGCTAAAAGCGGTCTTGGTCGATTTTTTCTCGGCAAAAATCTTGCCGCGATAAATCCACACCTTAACTCCGACGACTCCGTAAGAAAGCGTCGCGCGCTCGCGCTTGAAATCTATGTCCGCGCGGAAGGTCTGAAGCGGTATGGAACCGCGCTTAAGCTCTTCCGTGCGAGCAATTTCCGCGCCACCCAGTCGTCCGGACAACACTACTCGCGCACCTTCCACTCCGTGCGCATTCATGACTTTTTCGATGATTTGCTTAATAACTCGGCGGTACGGCATTCTTTTCTCAAGTCCTTCCGCAATCATGTAGGCCACTATAGCCGCGTCCGCTTCCGGATTGCTTATCTCCATTATCTCGAGCTTGAAATCTTCCGGCCGAGGCAGCTTCAGGTAATCCATCTTTTTCAAAATATCTTCTTTGAGCTTGGTCGCCCCCTCGCCGTTGCGTCCGATTATGAGACCGGGGCGGGAAGTTTTTATGATAAATCGGGTGGCTTTACGGCTGCGCTCTATCTCGATAGTGGAAACATACATCCCCCGCAGTTTTTTCTCCAAATGCTGTCGTATCAAGACATCGCCCTTAAGATAAGCCACGTACTTTTTAGGGTCTGCAAACCAGCGGGACTTCCAGTCTCGGAGTATTGTCAATCTGTGTGCGTATGGGTGTACAATCTTGCTCATAAATTTATTTTGCTTTTTCTTTTTTTACCTTAACTGCTTTGACAATTTTAGACTTTTTGACGGCCGCGACTTTTTCCGCGAGCAAAACTTCCACATGGCTCGTACGCTTGTTGATACGATGAGCCGTACCCATGGCCGCCGGCATTATCCGCTTCATGATTATACCTTTATCCACCCGAAGCTCTTTGATGAATAGATTTTCCGCTTCGATACCCTGATTCTTGGCATTGGCCACCGCGGAAATCAAAAGCTTTTTTATCGGACCGCCTGCACGCTTGGCTAAAAAATCAAGCTCCGCTATTGCGCTCGCGACATTTTTACCTTTTACCAGGTTGGCCACGAGTCGTACTTTTCGCGGAGACTGTCTGTAGTTTTTCAAAAAAGCTTTCATGTTTTTATTTTTACTTCTTGGCGGCGCCCGCATCTGTCGATGCGGCAGTCGCTGCTTTCGCCTGTGCTACTTCCGCTTCTTTCTTCTTCATTTCAAGCTCTTTCTGCATTTTACCGCCGTGCTTCATGAATTTCTTGGTGGGCGAAAACTCTCCCAAACGGTGTCCGACCATATCCTCGGTTACTAAAACTTCCAGGTGCGACTTGCCGTTATAAACGCCAAAAGTGAACCCGAGCATCTCCGGAGAAATAACCGAAGCTCTCTGCCAGACCTTTATCATGGGTGTCTGAAGCGGATTTTTGCCGACAATCTTTTTGAGAAGCCGTTCGTTTACATTTAAGCCTTTTTTGATTGATCGTGTCATAAGTAATCTTGGCCCGACATCATTCGGACACTATGTAAATATAGACATTTCCACAGTGCTCCTCCTTCGTCGGCATAAAAAATAGCCCCCTAACGAGCTTGGTTTCATAGTAGCAAATTTGCCGTAAAAGTCAAATTTAAAAGCCCCCGAGGTTCACCTAAATTACTGTTTGTTTACTTTGTCATCGATTATAGTATGCTTAGCAATATGAAAGAAATTCTAGCTATAAACTCCGCACCAGACCCCATGGAGCCGCGCATTGAGCGACAAGGAAACGTCGTGCGCATCGAAAAAAAAGAAGCTTCGTATGTCATAGCTTATGGCCGGCATTCTAAACCGCAAGACCCCAATGAAATTCCCGACAACAGCCGCGCCGTATTTCTAGAAGCATCAGGAGACTGGACTCAATACTGGAATGCTCATAGTTTTCTTGCGGGAGATGTTCAATATGGAGAATTGGTTACAAATTTAAAAGAAAGACGTATTCCAATCTATTTTGCTGACGTAGATCGCAAGGAAATTATAACCCCTGTCGAACTTGGAGTTGAGTTTACAGAATTCCTTGCAGGGGTAGGTTTGATGTATAGTGCTTTTAAAGGTAAATCTAATGATAGCAACCCCCAAACTTTTGATCGAAGAAAGTTTTTTACCAAAACAGGTAAGGCTTTGGCCGGATTATATCTTTCGACCCCCTTTATTTCAAACGGACTAATGTATGCCACTTATAAAACTGAATTAGCGCAAAAAACCGTAGAAACCAATAAGTTTATATATAATATGCACCCGGAACTAAATATCATATTGCTCTCTTTTAGAAATGTAGTAATCGGGTTCAAGGAACAGTGGGTTGCCGAGAGCATGGCAGATAGACCCATTATCGCCACTGTTATCGGTGCTGGCCACGTAGGACTAGAAGAAGTATTGCAGAGTGCTCAGCAAGATAAACTTGAATATTTACAGAAATTTAAACCTGTACTGCGTTCATTAGTACGTACTCCAGAAACATTTTACACAATACGGGTCAATACTGACTATGGGTATGCAAAGAACTTGATTGTTCCAGAGCTTAAAGAGCTATGGGACAGCAGCGCTGAACTTAACTCTAACAGCATCGAATCGGACAAGAAATCTTAATTTTTTACTTATTCTTATTTATTCTTGCCTGTTTTCCTGCGCGAGACGATAAATACGTTGGAATACTTTTTCGGGTGCCTGGTTTTGCGTCCGCCGGTAACCTTACCCCACATGGTCTTCGGCCTCTTGGTGCCGCGGCCCTGCCTGCCTTCACCTCCGCCGTATGGATGGTCTACCGGGTTCATGGCTGTTCCGCGGACAGTAGGCCTGATACCCTTCCAGCGGCTTCGTCCTGCCTTACCGTAATTTTCCAGGTGATGTTCTTCGTTCGAAACAGTTCCTACCGTAGCCCAGCAATTTTCACTGACTTTGCGGACCTCGCTCGAAGGCATCTTGATATTAGTATAGCCTTCGGCGTTCGCCACTACTTGCGCGAAAATACCGGCAGACCGGGCAATCTTTGCGCCTCCCTGAGGTTTGAGTTCGATGTTGTATACAAAAGTTCCCACGGGAATATTTTTGAGCGGCAAACGATTACCGGGCTCAAGCGAAGCTTTCGCGGAAACTATGAAGCCGCTACCGGCTTTAAGAGATTTTGGAAGTATCACGTACCTTTTCTCGCCGTCCCTGTAAAACGCAAGACCGATGAAGGCGCTGCGGTTCGGATCGTATTCCACGGATTTTATCGTTGCCGGAATGTCTTTTTTGTCGTAAAGGAAATCTACGTCGCGGTAAAGCCGCTTGTGCCCCGCGCCCTTATGCCTCATGGTTATGCGGCCTTGGCTGTTGCGGCCCACGCTCCGCCTAAAGCCGTAAGTGAGAGACTTTTCTGGAGTGGAAGTAGTCAAAACCCCACGGTAAGAAACGTTGGTCATCTGTCGACGCGATTTTGTTGTAGGTCTGTAGGTTTTCATTTTACTTGTAGTGAACTTGTTGAACTATATAAATTCTATTTTGTCCCCTTCTTTCAGATACACAAACGCCTTGCGGCCACCGCCCTTGGCTCCTGCCCGTCCGCGGAGCATAACCTTTTTTCTCGGAACTGCCAGCACGTTCACTTTGACTGGACGCACTTTGTACAGGGTAAACACCGCTTTCTTGATTTCCGCCTTGGTGGCTGACTTGGTTATGTCAAAAGTGTAAACATTTTGCTCCATTGCAAAACTGCCTTTTTCGGTAACTCTGGGATTTTTGATGATTTGCGCGTTCATGGATTTAAATTACTTTGGTTTAACCGCGGCTTGCTAAAAATTCTACCGCTTTCTCCGGATTTTCAATCAAAAGATACCTGTGGTTTAAAATATCGAGCGGATTCAAATTCTTGAGAAATACCATTTCAAGCTGGGGCAGGTTTCGGAAACTTTTCTCCGCTTTGGCGCTGCGGTCCGAGAGAGCCGTCAAAACTCTTTTCTTTTTAGAATCGGAAAGGGCTTTGAGGCCGGACGCTTTCGCAAGCTCCGCCATGACTGCCACCGCGCTCTTGGTTTTAATTTCAGGCAAATCCAGGGAGTCGATAAAAATAACTTCGCCATCCTTCAGCTTTTTGGACAAAACCGAGTACAGAGCCTGCACGCGCATGGATTTGGAAATTTTCCTCTTGTAGTTTTTTTCCGCAAGCGGACCGTGCGTCACGCCTCCGCCTACCCAGATGGGAGACCTCGAGGACCCGTGCCGGGCACGTCCGGTACCTTTTTGTTTCCAAGGCTTCCGGCCTCCTCCGCGCACTTCGCCGCGGCCTTTGGTATCAGCGGTGCCCGCACGCTTATTGCTTTTCATGCTCTCAACAACCTGGTGCACCAAATCCGCCCGCCAAACAGCTCCGAAAACTTTCGGAGGCAATTGTACCTTGCCTGTCTCTTTTCCTTTTTGGTTGTATACTGTTGCCTCCATTTCAGTTAAATCAATTAAATTTATGCGTAAATTATCTGCCTATTATTTCTACCAATGTACCCCGTCTGCCGGCGATGGCGCCCTTGACCAGCATGAGGTTATTTTCTTTGTCTACCAGTACTATTTCCAGATTCTTTTGGGTAATCCGGTCTCCGCCCATTCTTCCCGCCATGCGCATGCCTTTAGGTACGCGGGTACGGAGTCCTCCGCCGATGGAACCCGGTTCTCGCTCGGAATGTTTCTGTCCGTGTGTGCGGGGTCCGCCGGAAAATCCATGGCGCTTGACCACACCCTGAAAACCTTTACCTTTGGAAACACTGGATACGGTCACTTTATCGCCGGGCGCGAAAATGTCTCCGGTAATGGCGTCTCCCGCCTTTACACTTACTTCATCCGTGGACTTCAACCGGAATTCCTTTAATTTATCTTTGCTATTTTTTTTATTCTTGGCATTCTTCACTTGACCCCAGCTGACCTGCACCGAATCATATCCGTCCGTATCTTTGGAAAAAATGCGGGTGACAGCTACCGGCAGAAGAGAGACCAAGGTGACCGGAACAACCTTGCCGTTTTCGGTAAAGTATTCCGCCATATTCTCTTTTGTTCCAAGGATAAATTTCATAAAGTAATTGTGGGGCTTTACATCATTTTCACGTCTATGTCGACGCCGGAAGGCAAGGACAGGTTCGTCAAAGCCTCTACGGTCTTCGCGTTCGGATTGACTATATCGATTAGCCGCTTGTGTACTCTTATCTCAAATTGTTCTCGTGTGTTTTTGTAGATGAAAGAAGAGCGGTTAACCGTGTATTTCTTTATTTCGGTTGGTAGAGGTACCGGACCGATTATTTCCGCATCATAACGCACAGCAGTATCCATAATCTGTTTGACCGACGCGTCCAAAATTTTGCTCTCGTATGCGCGCACTCGTATGCGGAGCGTTACCCGAGCGTCAGCGCCCTTGCCCTGAACTCCGGCTGCTGTTTTGGATGCCTTTTCTTTCGAAACTTTGGGCTTCGAAACGGCGGCAGACTTCTTTTTGGTTTTGGTTTCTGCTGTTGTCATGGAACTTTTTCTCTCTTAACCTTACTAGCCCAAGATCTTGGTAACCACACCGGCGCCTACGGTCTTGCCTCCTTCGCGGATGGCAAACCTCTGAGCTTCCTCGAGCGCTACCGGGGTAACAAGTTTGACTGTGATTTTAACGGTGTCTCCGGGCATAACCATTTCAGTGCCTTCCGCAAGAGTAACATCTCCGGTCACGTCCGTGGTGCGGATGTAGAACTGAGGCTTGTAACCCTTGAAGAACGGAGTGTGGCGTCCGCCTTCCTCTTTCTTCAAAACATAAATTTCAGCTGTAAAGTTATCGTGCGGAGTGGTGGTTCCCGGCTTGCAAAGGACCTGTCCGCGGGTAATATCTTCTTTTTTAAGACCACGGAGCAATATGCCGGCGTTGTCGCCCGCCATACCTTCCTGTAGGTTCTTGTTGAACATTTCAATACCGGTGACTGTGGATTTCTGGGTAGCCTTTATTCCGACTACTTCGATTTCTTCTCCGACTTTGACTACTCCTCTCTCGATTTTACCGGTCACAACTGTGCCGCGGCCTTCGATGGAGAATATGTCTTCCACTGGCATAAGAAATGGCTTGGTGACGTCTCGTTCCGGAACCGGTATGTAGGTGTCTAGCGCGTCTGTAAGCTCGAGAACCTTCTTTGCCCATTCGTCATCAATAGACTTTGCTTCCAAAGCTTTAAGGGCAGAACCTCGGATAACCGGTGCACCTGCTCCGTCAAAGCCTTGTTTTGTAAGAAGCTCGCGTATTTCTTCTTCCACCAAGTCAATCATGTCTTTGTCGTCCACCATGTCGCACTTGTTCAGGAAAACAATAATCTTTGGCACTCCAACCTGACGCGCCAAAAGAACGTGTTCGCGGGTCTGGGGCATGGCGCCGTCAGTCGCTGCAACCACGAGAATAGCACCGTCCATTTGAGCGGCACCGGTAATCATGTTCTTGATGTAGTCAGCGTGGCCTGGAGCATCGATGTGCGCATAGTGGCGTGCATCGGTAGCGTACTCGTTGTGGGAGATGTTGATGGTGATTCCACGAGCCTTTTCTTCAGGAGCGTTGTCAATCTGGCTCACATCTCTCAACCTGACTGTTTTACCAGCCATGTTTAGAACGTTCAAAATTGCCGCGGTCAGGGTTGTTTTTCCATGGTCGACGTGACCGATGGTGCCGACGTTAATGTGCGGCTTATCTCTCTTAAATTCTTCTGCCATATTAAATGTTGCGCTAATAGTTAAAACTTAACGTACGAGAACCAGTCGCTAAGGCCTAATTACTAGCTAATTAAACTAATAAATTGATAAATCAAAACAAAAACTGCCAAAAGTGCAGTTGTTTAATATAGTAGCAGATTTAAAACCATTGTCAAATATCCACAATTTGGGGTTATCCCCTGTATTCGTTGATTTTCCCGCAAAGCTTTTTGGCTTCTTCTTTTGGATTTTCAGAGAAAATAATTCCGCGGGAGGAGTTGATAACAATGCCGAGGCCTTGGCTGTTTAGTCCGTTTTTCATTACCGATTCTAGGTCACCGCCCTGCGCGCCTATGCCGGGCACGAGGAAAGTCATGTCGCCCGCGACTTCGCGAATCTTTTTTATTTCTTCCGGATAAGTGGCGCCAACTACCAGCATGCAATTGTTATTCTTATTCCAAGCTTCTGAAACTCGTTCCGCCACGATTTGCCATATCGCCTTGTCTTCTACCTCGAGCTCTTGCAACTCGCTCGAACCCAAGTTTGAGGTGCGGCACAGGATAATTGAGCATTTGTCTTTCCTGTCCAGGAACGGCAGGAGAGCTTCTTCCCCGAGATAGGGATTGAGAGTAATGGCGTCGCATCCCAGCCAGTCAAAGGCGGCGGCTACATAACCATTATTGGTATTGCCTATATCCGCGCGCTTGGCATCCAAAATGGTAAAAATTTCGGGATAATTCTCCGACAAATAATCCATGGTCATTTTCAATTCTTTCATGCCTTGATCCCCTCTCGCTTCATAAAAAGCGGAATTCAGTTTAAATGCCGCGGCAAACTCGTTTGTTTCCTCTATTATATATTTATTGAATTCAAACTGCGGATACTCGGACTCTTTAAATTTCGCGGGAATTTTTTCAAAATCCGAATCAAGCCCGACGCAAAGAAGTGAATTTATCTTTTGGGCTCTTTGGTTGTATTTGTTTACGGGGTTCATACTTTTTTGGATTTCACCGCCGTTGGCGGGACCCCGCTGGAAGCGGTGGCTAAAAATTTCTTACCGTGGCCAAGTTCGGTGTTGATAGGAACACCCTGTTTGCACAAGGGACAATCTTTTTCCTCCCATACGTCCATGCCGACGATGGCCAAGTAGTCGTAAGGTACGCCGATAAAATCCTTGTTTATATTTTTGGGGTCTTTGTTGACGATAGAACATGCGGCAACGACAGTGCCTCCTTCTTTAATTACGCTATTGATAACCTTTTTCACGGAACCTCCGGTGGTAACTATATCTTCCACCACTAAAACATTTTTACCTTTTACAAATTGGCCATACCCGCGGGTGAAAATTTGATCCTTGTCAGGTTGTTTTTCAGTATACACGCTAACAATTTCTTTATTTTTCAGGCGACCAAGATGATACGCGGTCCATTGAGAAAGTATTATACCCCCCATCGAAGGGCCGACCACTACGTCAATAGAATTATCTTTATATTTTTGCGCAATTATTTCTGCGATTCTGGAAATATATGTTATATGGGGGAAAATATAATCTTTATTTACATAATCCGGAGAATGTTTACCGGAAGTGTAAACAAAGTGATTATTACCTATTACAGCTCCGGTTTTTTTTAGTATATCTACAATTTCTTCGTTTGATTCGTACATCGCTTTATCTTAACCCTCCTTCACTAAAAAAGCTACGGACGGGCAAGCCTTTCTTTAATCTCCTGTGCAAGGTACGGGTCCCACATGGCGCCGGTAACGGACATCACAAAATCCGCTCCGGCTTCGCGGTATTCAAAAAAATCATCTGCAGTCATAACTCCGCCCACACCGATTATTTTATAACTGAGCCCGGACTGTTCACGGATTTCTTTGAGTTTCCGAGTCATCTCAAGCCCCGCCCATTTGATTCCCGCTCCGGCCACACCAGAGCGCAGGCGGGCGGGTCCGCCTGGCAAAGCTTGTTCGCCTTTCTCGTCCACAATTTTAGTTTGAATGGTATTTATAACCGCAATACCTTCCGCATATTTCCCGGCAATTTCCGCGAGCCGTTTCAAATCCGCATCATTTTTGTAATAACCTACTTTCAAAATTAGAGGGCTCCCGCCAAGCTCGGTCTTCACTGCCTTGGAAAGTGTTTCCGTCATATCCAAGTCGTAACATATCAAACCTTCGTTGCCGACATTGGGACAGGATAAATTCATCTCAAAAACTTTTGCTTTGGTTTGCTTGGACATACGCGCCACGAGCGCATGGTCAGCGATAAATTCATCCCGGGTCTGGTTTTCCCGAACTGTTCCCATAAAACTCAAAATTACCGTCTGCCCCCTACCCGCATCATTTATCGCTTTGTCGCAATCTTCCTGCCAAAATTTCGGGTCGCGGGAAGGCACGCCAAAAGAATTGGTAATAGTAAGCGGCTGGTCGAAACCCGCCTGCATTTGTACTTCTCCCTGCGCTTTCTCAAAAGTAAGGTCCCCGTCCACCTTAACCGAAACGACATTCGGATACGGGTGCGCGGGATACACACCGGAGCGCACGGTCTTGTAAACGCACATGTCAAAACCTTTCTCGAAAGCGGCTTTAATAAACTTACTATTGACTAGGGGCCCCGCGGCAATACCGAAAGGCGAAAAGACTTTTACGCCAAAAAAATCGTATTTTGGTTCGCCGGAATCCTCAAAAACCTCATTATCAGAAAAAGCCCCAAAAGGGCCTTGCTTAAAGTTTTCTTCATAAGTCTTTTCAGGGTCATAGAAAGGAGTATGGAGCATATTAACTATTCTAACATGTTTCAATAATAGTTAGGCGGCGTTTTGTTCCAGGGGAGGAAACAAAACGCCGCCCTCCTGATCAATGCTCGCTCGGATTTCAGTCCGACGAGTTTAGTCGCAGGGCCCAAGCTGCCAGCACTGCGATGATGCCCAGGGCGATCGCGGGCATGAACAAGGCCATAGAGAGCCTGTTGGATTCATGCACGACGAGATTTTCGCCGAAGGGCGGGAAGAAGTGAGCGACCACGCCGACCACTTCCACTACGACGCCCGCCAGCGCGAACGCCACTGCTACGACAATGATGAAGTGGATGAGTTTTTTGACTTTCATCTTGTCCTTCACCTCCGCTACCGAAAATACCACATTATTTTAAAAAGTCAATTACGAAAACGCGGGGGCGCTTTTAGATTTATAGAGTCAAATTTTATTTTCTTGCGGCAATTATTGTCTCGGCGACGTTGTTTGGCACTATGTCGTAGCGGAAGAATTCCATAGTGAAGCTCGCGCGGCCTTCGGTCATGGAGCGGAGGCCAGTCATATAGCCAAACATTTCGGAGAGGGGCACTACGGCTTTAAGTACTTTGTTCATGCCACGGTCTTCCATGCCTTCGATAAGTCCGCGCTTGGAAGATAGGTTTCCGGTAACATCACCCATGAATTTTTCGGGAGTTACGACTTCGACTTTCATCATCGGTTCGAGAATAACGGGTTTGGCGCTTCTGCAAGCATCCTGCACGGCCATGGAAGCCGCTATCTTGAAGGCCATTTCGTTCGAGTCCACTTCGTGGTAACTTCCATCCCAGAGGTCTACGGACACGTTGACCATCTTAAATCCAGCGAGTATGCCGCGGTCGAGTCCTTCCCTAAATCCTTTCTCGCAAGGCGCTATGTATTCCTGGGGAATGACGCCGCCCTTGATGTTGTTTACAAATTCAAAATGATCATCGCGCTTGGTATTTTTCGGCAAGTCTTCTATTTCTTCCTTAGTCAGCATCGCCATCGGCTTAATCTTTATCTTCACGTGACCATAGTTTCCGCGGCCGCCGGACTGCTTGATGTATTTTCCTTCGGCGGAAGCATCGGAGGTAATGGTCTCGCGGTAAGCTACCTGCGGCTTGCCCACGTTGGCTTCCACAGTAAATTCTCGCTTCATACGGTCGACGATAATTTCCAAGTGCAATTCGCCCATGCCCGCGATAATGGTCTCGCCGGTTTCTTGGTCGGTGGAAACTTTAAAGGTCGGGTCTTCCTGAGCCAGACGGTTTAAGGCCATGCCCATCTTCTCCTGGTCGGCCTTGGTCTTGGGTTCAATGCG
>JALYJR010000003.1 GCA_030775165.1 bacterium
ATCTCTCAAAGACAAAGAGCTCGTGTCTCTCGATTTGGGAATGCTGGTGGCCGGCACAAAGTACCGCGGCGAGTTCGAGGAGCGGCTCAAGGGCATAATGAAAGAAGTGGAGCGCTCGGACGGAAAAGTAATTATGTTCATTGACGAGATTCATACTATCGTCGGTGCCGGCGGAGCCGAAGGTACTATGGATGCTTCGAATATGTTGAAGCCCGCATTGTCTCGCGGGGAACTTCGCGCTATTGGAGCGACGACCCTTCGCGAATATCAAAAACATATCGAAAAAGATCCGGCGCTTGCCCGGCGTTTTCAGCCTGTGTACATTGATGAGCCGGACATGGAAGACGCCACCGCCATACTGCGCGGACTAAAAGAGCGCTACGAGCTTTTTCACGGTATTCGGATAACTGACGATGCTATCGTGGCCGCGGTAAATCTTTCTTCCCGCTATATTACAAACAGATTCTTGCCGGACAAAGCCGTGGATCTCATAGACGAAGCCTCTTCCTCACTCAAAATAATGCTTGAGAACAAGCCGCCGGTTTTGGAAGATGCGCACCGTAAGACCATGCGGTTTGAAATCGAGAAAGAAGCGCTTAAAAAAGAAATCACGCGGGAAGGCACCGCTGACAAACAGAAAGAAAAGGATATCAAGAACCGCATAAAAGAAATAGACAAGGAAATTAGCAACTTACAGGAGAAGACCAAGGAGCTGGAGCTCAAATGGCAGAATGAAAAGACCACTGTCTCGGAGATTCGCGCCATCAAGAAAGATCTCGAAAGTATACGCCTGGAAGCGGAAGACGCGGAAATGCGCGCCGATTTGTCCCGGGCGGCGGAAATACGTTATGGTAAAATTCCCGCGCTCAAGAAAGAACTCGACGTCAAGCTCGCCCGGTTAAAAAAATTGCAGAAGTCCCGTCGGATACTTAAAGAAGAAATCACCGCTGAAGATATAGCGGAAGTGGTTGCGCGATGGACCGGCATACCGCTTACCAAAATGATGGAAGAAGAAAGAGAAAAACTGGAGAAGATGGAAGCGGAACTTAAAAAGCGAGTCGTGGGCCAGGGGGAGGCGATATCTCGGGTGGCCGATGTTATACGTCGCTCGCGCGCAGGCATAAGTGACCCTAACCGCCCCATTGGTTCGTTCATTTTCTTGGGACCTACTGGCGTGGGTAAAACTGAGCTCACTAAAGCGCTTGGCCAGTTCATGTTCAACGACGACAGCGCCATAATCCGCGTGGATATGTCCGAATACATGGAACGGCACTCTGTTTCCAAACTTATCGGCTCGCCTCCGGGCTACGTGGGGTATGATGAAGCCGGACAATTGACCGAAGCGGTTCGCCATCGTCCGTATGCGGTCGTGCTTTTCGACGAAATAGAAAAAGCTCATCCGGAAATTTTCAACATATTGCTTCAGGTTATCGATGAAGGACGACTGACTGACGGCAAGGGCAGAGCGGTTAATTTCAAAAACACAATTATAATACTCACTTCAAACATCGGTTCGCAGTTTGTGGAAAAGATGGAAGCCATCGGATTCTCCAACAATTCCGCGGTGGATGATTATGGCCGGATGAAAGAAAAAGTTATGGAAGCGCTCAAGGACAGTTTCCGTCCGGAATTCCTAAACCGCCTGGATGAGATAATCGTCTTCGACGTTCTTTCTCCCGAGGCGATAAAAGAAATAGTAAATCTGCGGATAAAAGTGGTGATAGACCGGCTCCAAAACAAGGGCATCGGTTTCGAGATATCCGACGACGCATTGTCGCACTTGGCGCGTGTCGGTTATGACAAGCATTATGGCGCCCGTCCGTTAAACCGCCTGATACAGACCAAGATATTAAATCCCGTGGCTTCGTTTATTATCGGCAATGGCGCCAAGTCCGGTGATACGGTGCAAGTCTCCACTCGCGGCGAGGAGCTCGCTATCGAAATGAAAAAAGGCAAAACCGGCAGAATCAAAAGCTCTATCGGCATGCGCCCTAAGTCCTCAGTGTAAAAGTAAAAAGTCGTAGACTCTGTTAATACATTGGCCGGAGTTTGATGGACATATCTTCCTCTTTTTGGAGCGTGAAAATGGATATGTCTACCGCAGGTTTGTCGGAAGCGGAGAAAAAGTTATTGGCTATGTCTACGCTTTCTTGCAAAGACATCTTGGACTCGGCAATGGATTGGCTCAAGAGAGATATGTTTTTGGTCTTGTTTTCTTCTTTGAGCGCTTTAGTAAGTATTTTTAGTTCCAGAAAATCAGCCGCGACGTCATGCATCATGCTCGCGCAGGAGGCATAGGACGAGTAAGCTCCGTAATCCTCTCCGCTCGAATAGTTATAACCCTCGTTAACTCCGCCGGACTCTTCTATCAACACGGAAAGTTCCACTAGAAATTCTTCACGGGAAGTTTCAAAAATCGCCGTCATGTAGGACGTGTCATCCGACGCTGTATATCCGCCTTCGCTCCAATAGCTCTCCAGGGAGTCGTTTGTTATTTTTCCGCCGTGCTTCGTTATCAGTTCCTTTATTTTTTCGCGCACGGAGGGTACATACGGAGAGTTGAAAGAAATAGCCACGGGGGAGTTCTGGGTGCCCGGTGTTTCGGAGCAATTTTTTCCTATTAGTGGCGAGACGCCGAAGTCTGCCAGAGAGTAGTGGTTTTTCCCGCCGGATATAACCATGACACCGGCGATTATTACTAATACGCCTACGAGGACTATCTTGTGTTCCTTTGTTACGTTGTTTTTTATTTTATCCATATTAATTAGTTACATTAATAAATTATGCTCATTATAGTACTAAAAAGGGCAAGGGCACAAAGATTTGTTGGGGATAATGCAATAATCCGTGCATAAATATTTTTTTTGTGCTATTTTATATTTGTTTACTCTGCGCGTCGATGGTAGAGTGGTCAATTACAGCACGCTGTAAACGTGCCGCCTTCGGGCTACGGGGGTTCGAATCCCTCTCGACGCACCCCGACCCTCAAACTTGCTTTTTAGCAGAGAATATGTTATAATTAAATTGTGGTAAATAAAGTGATTTTTCAAGGCTTTTTTAGTTTATTCTGAATTTAGATAATGGAAATACGAAATATAGCGATAATAGCGCACGTGGACCACGGCAAAACAACCATGACCGATGCTTTGATGAAGCAGTCGGGCGGTTTGACTGACGAAAATTTCACCATGGATACCAATGCCCTAGAGCGTGAACGGGGTATTACTA
>JALYJR010000004.1 GCA_030775165.1 bacterium
TCGATTCATGGTTCCGGCCGCGCAGTCGCAAGGTGGGTCGTGTGATCGACAAAACGTTCACACCGGCTCACACGGAGATGGTCTACAATGCTGCGTTGAAGATGATGACGCCTCAATTCGTAGACGACGACTGGACCGTGAGTGTGGAAGTCGACGGCCAGCAAGACAGCATGTCGGTCCCAGAGGAGTTCTACGACTCTCTCGCAGTCGGCAAGTCGGTCTGGGTGGATTATGAGACAGGAAGGCTATCCGGCGATCTCTACATCAAAGAATTGTCCCATGCGTAGAGACGGAAGAGAGTATCGGGACAAACGCAAGCATCAACCGCTTGCAAGAGGGCCGCCTGGCTTGTTCTTGCAAGCGGTTTCTCTTTTGTATTTAAATATTTAATTTCTATGTGTAACCTCACGGGGACCGGCTTCGCCTTATCAATCCTTATAGGATCAGTACACCTTTTCGAAATATTAGAACAAGTTCTCATATTTAACGAAAAGCTTTTCGCTTCCCCGACGCAAAGCACGCAGTTGCTTTGCTTGAGGTCACCGCACAAAAAAAGGCGCTCTTTTGAGCGCTCAGTTTTGTAGCGGTGACCCATTGTATCACGAATTGGAACCAGTTACTCAGACAAACAAAGGATTTTTCATATCTTTAGTTATTTATGAGGAGAGAACATCTATTGCAATTTTTATAATTTGTGATATAATTTAAAACGAAAGGAGAAGGCCTATGGCCATCAAGTTGAAAACAGGCGATTTCCAGCAGTTCAAGGGCGGGCGTGTCGAAATCGAGAACGGCAATGAGAAACACCTCTACGTCGGAGAACCGGCAACTCTTCTCGTCGACGACGGTGAAGGAGAAGAGGTGCTGAGGATCAATTTCGCCTGGCTGGCTGACGCCGAGGGATATCCGTCTGTGCCCGTGAAGTGGGTCAAGCGGAAAGATCTCGACTACGAAGCCAACCTGGCGATTTACCAGATTCTGAAGGTCAGCTGCGGTTGCGTCTTCCTCCGCTCGTGGATGAACGTCGATAACCTTCTGCTTCATCGGCCCACCTGCCACAACCCAAAGCTCGAGCCCTACGACGTCGAGGGGCTGGATGTGGTGCCGGGCCACGACAGCAAGTACTCTTACGGCGAACACATTCCGCAGCAGTAGCCAAATCGTCAACCATCAACACAACGTTCTTAACAGGAGATATAACATGCGTGAGTTGCGTTCCCTCATTCTCATTCTGTTCGCCGTGACTCTGGCCATGCCCATGACGGCGGCCGAGCCCACCTACGACTTCTGGAAGTCCAAGGACAACCAGTGCCTTGCTCACGTCCAGTTGCACGACTTCGACAACCTGTCGAACTTCCGCGACGACATCTACCGCAGTCCGAACTGCCGCGACTTCTGGCCGCTCATCAAGCAAAGCAGCGGCCCAGTCAAACGGAACGGCAAGGAGATGTACCACCAGGAATTCACCGATCCGTACGACAAGGACAAGGAAGGATACATCGACGCGGACAACACCCGCCGCTTTCTGGGAGCCAAGGTCTTCGAGCCTACGAAGCTCGATCCGAAAACCGTGGTCTTCCACCCGCTTCCGGATGTGCGAGTCCCCGAATACCTGTTCCAGCGCGCCGATGGAAGCGACTACTACGTTTATGTCAGCGTCGGCAAGTACGGTGGCTACGACAGCTTCCGACTGTTTGCCGGACCTGCCGCCCATCTCAAGCAGTTTCCCGTCAAGGAAGTGGAGCGGTACCGCGACGGCGGAACCACCTTCGTCTGGACGGACGGCGTGGGTGTGTGCTCTATTCACCTTCGTCGTTCTACCGGGATCAGTCGAGCCACGAGTATCCGCGAGGCGGTACGTCGTACCCGACATGGAAACAGGTGCGTACGCACATGCTGCGCGAACTGAAACCCGGTGACTTCAAAATCACGGAGGTAGTCGGCAAGGCCACGGTCGCGAAGAAGCAGTAGTGACTCTGCCATGCGACAAACCTGTGTCCCGTCGTGAGGCGGCGGGGCACAGGATGCAGAGTTCTTTTTATATAATACGCCAGTCAACATCAACGAGCCACCAATGCGGGGTTCGTCAGGACCCTGTGAAGAAATATTCTTAGCAGGGTCTGTTTCGTTTTAATTTAAATATTTTATTTTTAGCCGTGACCCTACCGGGAATCGAACCCGGATTACCGGCTTGAAAAGCCGATGTCCTAACCGTTAGACGATAGGGCCAGTGAGAAATATGATAGCATTTTTAGGTTTAATTGCAAAAAAAAACGAAATTGAGCCCTGAGGACTTTCCGCAGGGCTCGAGATTACGAACCCTATAAGTGCGGGGTTCGTGAAGATTTGAAAATTGTTGAAGAACTACTAGCCCTTCCCTGCTCCGACCCGCATAACTTGGTCGGAGCAGGGGCCGCGGCGTGGCTCACTGCGTGGCCTCGGCCTGCGGAACGCGGGGCTCCATGATTCCCCGCACTTCCTTCTCCGTGGCCTCCTTGGCCACCAATGCGGAATCGTCATTCAGGGTTTTGAGATCCTGCTCATTCAGAGCATTCTCGAAAACTCCCCAGACCACAACACCCTTGGCGCCGAGTCGCGTGTAGCGTAGGGTCTTGCCGGTGACCCGCGAGGCCTCGCGGTGTAACCACCACTGCAACTTGTTACTATTGGCGGACGATGATGAGCCCGTCGCTGTAACCAAAATCCTCATGACGTTGACTCCTTTGCTGGTTGAGAGAACGCGTTAATCGAGAGAGAAGACGGTCACGAGACTGTCGACTGGCGGAAAGCTACCAAACGTGACTACGCTGTTGCTTGGAAAGCGAAGCTTCAGTTTGTCCACGTCGACGCCCTCGACGCGGATGCTTGTCTTGTCGGCGATGCCGATCCAAGATACTGTACCGCCGTATACCCGTAGCAGACTCGCCGCCTCAACGGCGACCGTCTCCTCGGGCAGTCCACGAATCTCGACTTTATCGCTCATCGCGCCTCCTCCTTGATTGTTGCTTCTCGTTTCTTCAGTTCTAGATAACGAGCAACGAGTTCATCGAACTTGCTGATCGTCTCCTCGCCGGAAAGTACCATTTCTGGTCTTCCTTCGTTGTTGTAAAGAACCACGATCGGGCGCTGCTGTCGCGCCGCATGGTCGAGAGTATCGACCGCAGACATGACGTCCTCCAGCTCGGAGGGAATGATTTCTACGTCTTGCGGCTCTTTGGCGAAGAGCCCCCAGAGGGTTCTGATGCCATTCGTCCACATCATGCCCGCCACAACCTTAATTTTCACCATCTGCAACTTCCTCCTATTATCAAATTACATCATAAAACGAGTTTTGTCAAACTGGAAAAAATTGTATAAAAATGAGAAAAGTCCTGTGGACTTTTTACGTTCCGCAGGACTCGTGATACGAGCCCTATAGTGCGGCGCTCGTAAAAAGATATTGAAAATTGTTGAAGAACTACTAGCCCTTCCCTGCTCCGACCCGCATAACTTGGTCGGAGCAGGGAAACGGCGCGGGCTCACATGTCGGCTCCCGCCGCCGCATTATCCAGCACCACGGGAGTCGGCCCCCGCTGAAGATGTTTGATCACCTCACGCAACTGCGCTTGGCCGAAGTCCGTAGTGTAGCACAGGATGCAGTTGTTATCGGCGACCACAGCGACGGTTGTGACCATGCGGTAAGCGTGAGGGCGCCGGCCGCAGGTAGCCCACAGCACCTCAGCTTCCGGTGTGATGCTAACAACTACCTGATACTCCAGGGGGGCGTTGTTGACCCTCTCCCTGTTAAGCATAGTCGTCATCTCGACGAGGTTGGCTTTTGGGGGAATCAACAGAACGATTCGGTTCATTGGTCTTCTCCTTGCAAATGCACGGCGATAGAAAGGTGGGGCGTTTCGTAGGGCGTGGACGAGAGATGAGCGTTTTATGGCGAGCTTCGGATTTTTTATAACATTAAAATCGAGCTTTAGCAATAGCTGTAAGGATGGTATAATTTGTCGTCTATTTATAAAAACCCGCGAAACGTATATACTCTAAAAATATGCAAAAGACCAGAATAGTCGTTTTGGCTGGGGGCAAAGGCACGCGCATGAGAAGCAAACTGCCCAAAGCTCTGGCTCCCCTTTTTGGCAAACCTCTCTTCTCGCATTTGCTAGCCTCCGTAGACCGGTCCGCAATCGATAAAAAACCAATAGTTGTGGTCGGTTACCAAAAGGATGTGGTAGTGAAAGAACTCGGCAGCAAATACGAATACGCCATACAAGAAGAGCAGCTCGGCACCGGGCACGCCGTGCTCGCCGCCAAAGACGCCTGCGGGGACGCGGAAAATGTGATGGTGCTGTACGTCGACCATCCGCTCATAACCCCCGACACAATAAAAAATCTTGCGGAAACACATTCGCGCACCGGCGCGAAAATTACCATGGCCACAGCGACAGTGCCCGACTTTTCCGACTGGCGGGCATTTTTATATTCAAATTTTTCTCGTATCGTCAGAGACGAAAGCGGTGATATCGTAAAAGACGTACAATTCCGGGACGCGACCGACGAGGAAAAAGAACTGAAGGAAATAAATCCCTGCTATTTTTGTTTTGACGCAGAGTGGCTGTGGCAAAAGCTGCAGACGCTCCAAGCGGACAATGACCAGAAACAATACTATCTGACAGATTTGCTAAAAATAGCCGTCGCGGAAAAAGCAAGTATTGAGAGTATCCAAATCGACCCCCGCGAAGCGCTCGGGGCCAATTCCAAAGAGGAACTTGAAATTTTGGAAAAAATGGGTCGTATTTAAGCTGTAGTTCCCCCTTGTGCTATACTTTAGATTGCATATATTACAATATTATTTTTTTTGAAAAAATATGAAGAATCCCTTTGAGAACGCGATGGCGCAATTGGACAAGGCGTCTTCGCTTGCGAATTTCGGCGAGGAGTTTATCTCTAAATTAAGACAGCCGGACCGAGACATCCGAATCTCCATACCGGTTACGATGGACGACGGCACCGTGCGAATTTTCGAGGGCTACCGCGTGGAATACAACAATGCTTGCGGTCCGTACAAAGGCGGCATCCGCTATCACCAAGACACGGAGATAAATGAAGTGAAAGCCCTCGCCTTCTGGATGGCCATCAAGTGCGCGGTGGCGGGCATACCGATGGGCGGCGGCAAAGGCGGAGTAACCGTGGATCCCACCAAATTATCCAAGGGCGAACTTGAACGCCTATCCCGAGGATGGGTCGCGAAACTTTCGGATATCTTAGGACCGAAAAAAGACGTGCCTGCTCCGGATGTAAACACTACACCGGAAATAATGGCATGGATGTCGGACGAATATGCAAAAATCACCGGCGACCAGACCGGCGCAATGATTACCGGCAAACCGATAGACAAGGGCGGCTCGGAGGGCCGCGGCACGGCAACTGCTCAGGGCGGATTTTTTGTTTTTGAATCTTTGAAAAGCGGATTCGATTTGCCCGCTAAATGCCGAGTAGTCGTACAAGGTTTCGGCAACGCCGGCGGACACGCGGCAGACATCTGGAGCAAAGCGGGGCATACCATCATCGCGGTCTCAAACTCTGACAGCGGGATTTACAGTGAAGCGGGCCTCGACATACCCGCGCTCATGGAACATAAAAAAAAGACCGGTTTCCTGCATGATTTCCCGGGAGCCAAGAACATAACCAACGCAGAACTCTTGGCCACCGAATGCGACCTCCTGATACCCGCCGCCTTCGAGAACCAGATAACCGCCGACAATGTCGGCAATGTAAAAACGAAAGTTATCCTCGAACTCGCCAACGGACCTATAACTCCCGAGGCAGATGAAGTATTAGTGCAAAAAAATATTCCGGTCATACCGGACGTATTGGCAAACGCGGGCGGGGTTATCGTTTCCTATTTTGAATGGGACCAAAACCTCAAGGGCGAACACTGGAGCGAAAAAGAAGTTTTCGATAAACTGCGCCCGATTCTGGACGATTCCGCGAAAAAGATTTTCCAAAAGGCCAAAGAGCTCAATACAAACATGCGCGCCGGAGCTTTCATCCTCGCTCTTGAAAGAATCAAGGCGAAAATGCTATAAGTTATAGCATGCGCGGTTAGCTCAGTTGGTAGAGCGTCTCATTGACGTTGAGAAGGCCATAAGTTCGAATCTTATACCGCGCACAGATGAGAATTTTAAGCATTGAAACAAGTTGCGATGAAACCAGCATCGCGATAATGGAAGTTTCGGGAGGCATCCAAAGCGCCTCTTTTAAAGTTTTGGCGCATCACATATCGTCGCAGATAGACGTGCATATACCCTATGGTGGAGTATATCCGGCGCTCGCCAAAAGAGAGCACATAAAAAACCTGCCTGTGGTCTTGGAGGAAGCGCTCAGACAAGCTAAGCTCGCGAAAACCAAAATACCCGTAGACCTCATCGCTGTTACATACGGGCCGGGGCTCGAACCCGCGCTGTGGACCGGCATTGTTTTTTCCCAGGAACTCGCAAAAAAGTGGGGCATACCTATCGTACCCGTAAACCACATGGAAGGGCATCTCTTTTCGGTGTTTGGAAAAAATACCGGCACGTTTAAAATTCCTAAAATAAAAAACCCCACGCTTGCGCTTTTGGTCTCCGGCGGGCATACGCAATTGGTACTTTCCAAAAAGTGGATGCAGTACGAGATAATCGGCGAAACGCTGGACGACGCGGTAGGCGAAGCCTTCGATAAGGTCGCCCGCATGCTTGACCTTCCCTATCCCGGCGGACCGCAAATTTCGCGCATGGCGGAAGAGTCACGAGCAAAGGGAAAACAATTTTTGCGGGGTGTCTCGCAGACCGGCGGGGCGAGAGGCAGCGCTCCGCGAGCACGCGGAGACAGCGACCCCGCAAAGATTAGTTTTCCCGTCGCTCTGCCCCGCCCCATGCTCAAGACTAAAGATTTTAAATTTTCTTTTTCCGGACTGAAGACAGCGGTCTTGTATCTGATACGCGACTTGGGCGGCCTGGAAAAAATAAGTGAAGACACGAAAGCGGAGATAGCTCTGGAATTCGAGGACGCAGCCATAGAATGCCTGACTTATAAAACAGCGAAGGCGTTGGAAAAATATAAAGCGAAAACTCTCATTGTCGCAGGCGGAGTATCGGCCAATGCGCACCTTGGCCGAGAAATTTCTAAAATAACCGGCAAAAAAATAAGCCTGCATTTTCCAAAAAAAGAACTCACCGGTGACAACGCGCTCATGATAGGCATAGCCGGATATCTGGAATTCATAAAAAATAAAAAGAAAGTTCCAAAACCCGAAAGCATAAAAGCGGACGGCAATTTGAGCCTTTAAGCGCCTCGCGAATAGGGCTCGGGTATGATATTATGGGCTTATGCAAGAGGATTTGGAGAAGCTAAAGAAGCCCTACGAACCCAAGAATACCGAAGAGCGTATCTACAAGCTTTGGGAAGAAAGCGGTTTTTTTAATCCGGACAACCTGCCTGCGCAGTCAGGTCTCCCGGGGTCACGCACCGAAAAGTTTTCAATAGCTCTACCCCCGCCAAATGTTACCGGCAATCTCCACACCGGCCACGCGCTCATGCTGGTAATCGAAGACATCATGGTTCGCTACGCGCGAATGACCGGCAAGAAAACACTGTGGCTTCCCGGTACGGACCACGCCGCCATCGCCACGCAATCTAAAGTCGAAAAAATGTTGGAAAAAGACGGCATCCGCAAAAACGATTTAGGGCGGGAAGAATTTCTAAGGCGGGTGGAAAAATTCGCCCAAGATTCTCATGACACGATAGTCAACCAGGCAAAAAAAATGGGAGCGTCCATGGACTGGTCGCGGGAAGCTTTTACTTTGGACGACAAGCGCAACTTTGCCGTTCGTACCGCTTTTAAAAAAATGTATGACGACGAACTCATATACCGCGGACATCGTATCGTCAACTGGGACCCCAAAGGGCAGACCGTAATCTCCGACGACGAGCTGGTATATGAAGAACGAAAAGGAAAATTTTACACTTTTAAATACGGGCCGTTTGAAATAGGTACCGCCCGACCGGAAACAAAGTTTGGCGATAAGTATGTCGTCATGCACCCAGAGGACAAAAGATACGAACAGTGGCAGCAGGGACAAAAAATTACCGTCGAGTGGATCAACGGACCTATCGAGGCGACAATAATTAAGGATGAGATGATTGATATGGAATTCGGCACCGGAGCCATGACCATCACGCCTTGGCATTCACATGAAGACTTTGCTTTGGCAGAAAAATACAAACTCGAAAAAGAACAGATAATCGACCAATACGGCAAGCTTTTGCCCGTAGCGCAAGAATTCGCCGGCATGAAGATAGCGGAAGCGCGCGACAAAATAGCCGAAAAGCTAAAAGAAAAAGGCCTCTTGGTTTCCGTGGATGAAAACTATGTACACCGCGTGGCCACCGCAGAACGCACCGGCGGAATAATAGAGCCGCAGATAATGCTCCAGTGGTTCGTGGACGTAAATAAAAAGATTGCCGCGCGCGGCGATAAGTCGCTCAAGGAGCTAATGCTCGAGCCGGTACGCGACGGTAAAATAAAAATAATGCCGGAACATTTCGAGAAAGTTTATTTCCATTGGATAGAAAACCTGCGCGACTGGTGCATATCCCGCCAAATCTGGTACGGGCATCGAATACCCGTGTGGTACAAAGGCGGCGAAATATACTGTGGAATAGAATCACCGAAAGAAGATGGTTGGGCTCAGGATGAAGATACGCTCGACACTTGGTTCTCTGCCGGGCTCTGGACCTTTTCGACCCTCGGCTGGCCCGAAAAAACGAGCGACCTAAAAAAATATCATCCGACTTCCGTACTGGAGACCGGCCACGATATCTTGTTCTTTTGGGTAGCCAGAATGATTCTCATGTCCCAATACTTGTTAGGTGAAATACCGTTTGAAAATGTATACCTCCACGGTATGGTCCGCACCAAAGAAGGAAAGAAAATGTCGAAATCTCTCGGAGAAAAAGCGGTCGACCCGCTTTCCTTGGTAGAAAAATACGGCAACGACGCGCTGCGCATGGCGATGATTGTCGGCAATACTCCAGGGAACGACCTCAAGCTCGACGAAAACGATATCCGCGGCTACGGCAGATTCGCAAACAAAGTCTGGAATGCGGCCCGATTTGTGCTTGAAAATACAGCAACCGCCGACATGACTGAGAATCCGGAATATGACAAAGAGGATAAAAAATCAGAAGAAGAGCTAGTTGCCTTACTCGCGGAAGTTACCAAAGAAATGGATGAGTTTCGGTTCTCGATAGTAGCAGAAAAATTGTATCACTACTTCTGGCACACTTTCGCGGATATAACGATTGAGCGTTCCAAGAAAAAAATACTTGAAAATCATAGCGCGGAATCCGCCAAGGCTCTCCTTTATTCACAGCTCACTCTCCTCCTTAAAGCCCTCCACCCTTTCATTCCGTTTGTCACGGAGGAGATATGGTCGATAATGCCTGCCCGCGCAGGCGGGCCCCTTACCAATAAAAATTTGCTCATGGTGGAAAAATGGCCTTTCGACCCTGCTTTAAATAAAACATTATGACAATCCCAGGCGGAGATTTGAAAATTTTTGCAATGGCTTTCGTTTTCGGCGGACTTCTGCCTTCCCTTCTTTGGCTGTGGTTCTGGCTCAAAGAAGACGAGGATCATCCGGAACCGAAAGCGATGCTCGCATTGGTATTTATTCTCGGTATCGCAGTCGTTATCCTGGTTCTGCCCATACAACAATTCATCGCCAATATGGTACAAGACGCCGAAAGCAGGCTTGTCCTCTGGGCAGCCGCAGAAGAGGCGCTGAAATACTTGGCTGTACTTGCAATCATATCAAGCAGCCGCGCCGCCAAAGATCCCATCGACTGGCCGATATACCTCATTACCGCGGCCCTGGGCTTTGCTACGCTTGAAAACGCCCTTTTCTTGGTAAAACCCTTTGCCTTAAGCGAGACGACCGTGGGCCTGCTTACGGGCCATCTGCGGTATCTGGGTGCAACTCTGCTTCACACGGTGGCGAGCGGTATTATCGGCATATCCATGGGCATTTCCTTTCATCTGCCCCGCTTTAAGCGCGCCGGTTTCGTATTTGTCGGATTTTTGGCGGCCGTCGCCTTGCACAGTGCGTTTAATTTTTTTATAATAAGGAACGGAGGCGCGGACTTCCTAAAAGTATTTTCATTTTTATGGGTCACCACCGTCATTCTTCTGCTTCTCTTCGAGAAAGTTCGCAGAATGAGCAAATAGAAAATTATCAAACATAACTTGCCCGCCGCGGCGATAAAATATAATGGAAAAAAAGAAAAGAAGTTTTTTTGAAAGATTAACCGGAAGCCTCTCTCTGGAAGAAGATGCTCCGGAATTAAAAAACGATTACCTCGGGCGCAATGGTCACGCAGAGAAACCGGACAAAAAGAACGGAGCAAACTGGATAGAAGAAGAAAACGACGAAGCGGAGCTGACCGTGGACGTCTACCAGACGCCGACCGATATAATAATTCAGACGATGGTCGCCGGCGTGAAGCCGGATGACCTGGAAATATCTATTGCCCGCGACGTAGTGATTATCCGCGGCCAACGAGAAGAGTCGCGCACGATAGACGAAGATAATTATTTTACCAAAGAGCTCTACTGGGGCAAATTCTCCCGCACGATTCAGCTCCCTGCCGAGGTTGAGCCCGAAGACGTGGAAGCCACGGAAAAACACGGCTTGCTCACAATAAAAATCAAAAAAGTGGACAAGGAAAAGAAGTCCAATATAAAAGTGAAATCGTTATAACGCCCAGCTTTAGAAAATAAAAAACAATGCCACAAGGCATTGTTTTTTATTACACTCCTGGCCACGAATATTTTCTCTCCGTCGCTCAAAAATTTCTCGACCCCGGCTCGCACTTTTTTCTTCTGAAAAAATATTGCTCCGCCTCACAAAACTAAAGATAATGCTGCAGAGCATTATTTTCTTAACGTTTTGTGCCTGGGCGCAGGATCGAACTGCGGACCCTTCCCTCTTCAGGGGAATGCTCTACCAACTGAGCTACCCAGGCATCGGACTCTTAAATTATTCTCTGAAATTTTGAAATATGGAGTTTACGTTCTCCAGACTGTTTTTTGTCCCACCGTACACGCCGATGATTTGGTCTATGTACGGCTGAATAAAATAATACGCCCCTACCGCCGAACCTATTATGAGCGTCCAATATACAATGCGCACTATCCGTCCCCACTTCATGGAGCGCATAAGCGAGTGCAGCATTTTATTGTTCTCCTCGGCCAAAGCAACGCTTTTTTGGAGCATCTCTTTTTCTTCGGGCGACATGGGTATATTTATAGCATAGAAATTAAGGAAATAAAAGTTACGATTTACTGGAAGCGTTTTAAGGCCTCCTCTGCATCCACCCTTCTTTTTCCTTTACTTTTCTTGTCTGCGTAAAGCTCTTTGTCCGCTCTCCCAATAACTTTTTCCACTGCCTCAGCGACAACTCTTTCCCTGTCTTCAGGCTTAATCGTTTTATCCGCTTCTTTTAAAAAATACCCCCCGCCCACAGAAAGAACTACCGGTATTTTTTCTTCGGTACCATCTTCCTTTTTAATTGAAATAGATAGGGTGTTATTAAGCTCATCTCGTTTTAGCTTGATTATATTTTGAACCTCTTCCTCAGACATCCCTTTATCCATCACGAGCACCAACGCAAGTTCTTCTCCGCCGTATCTATATGCAGAATCTCCGCCCCTGTGCCCCATTCCCCGCAACCGATGACCCACCATTGTTAACACCTCATCGCCAACTTGGTGACCATATGTATCATTAATCTGTTTAAAATAATCGATATCGAACATAAGAAACAACAGCCCTTTTTGTTCTGTCGAGCGATGAAGTTCAAGAATTTTTTTAGGCATATCTGAATTCATGCGTTTTCTTGTAAACAGACTCGTTAAACCATCAACATCGGCATCTTCTAGCTGTTTTTGTAATTTCCCTATTTCCTGATCTTTTTTTTGATCTCTTTTTTTATCCCGTTCTTGCATTAAAACAATAAATTGTTCGTAGTTTATGCCTCCTGTTTTTTTCTCCAGCCCGTCCTTTAGGGCACTTCCCAGCATGGCTGTAGTAATGTCTCCTCCTGACTCCAAAAGTCTACCGAGTGTCTCAAAAGTCGATCTTTCTACCCCATCCGACGAATGGTGTTCAGGTTGAGTACCCGGAGCAAATTTACCCTCTTGTTCTTTAAAACGCATACTGACATTTTAGCATTTTTAGCCCCACAAATCTAATTCCCAACACCCTCTTTTTGTGCCCTCGCCGGGAGTCGAACCTGGATCAGCTCGTTAGGAGTGAGCCGTTCTATCCATTGAACTACGAGGGCTTTTATACACCTGACCTGATTAAATCTATCATACTTATTATTAATTTAAAATACTTTCCGCCTTTTTTAACCCTCAATCTACACATGCCGTATTGAAGTTTTCCCACCTTTTTCCCTGCGATTACATCTATCTTGCATATGGTATTGGCAGGCAACTTTAGGGTGCGTTCCCAAAAGTAAATAGCTTTTTTCTTGTCTATGTCTTGAAATAATCTGAGGCTGACTTTTAATTCGCTTGTTTTTACACCTAAACTCTTTAAGCAGGTGATGACAGTTTTTATCATAAACGGGTCGCTGTTGATTAAATTTAATTCTTTTTTATTACCCTCACCCCAATACAAAGCGGATAATATGAGCATTTTTTCCTTAAAACCGATATCGGAAATTATTTGCGAAGCTCGATTTTGAGCTTCTGCCCATTCACGTTTAGATCTTGCTTTGCTGCCCCCCTTTTTGGATTTCCATATTGGTTGATATTTGCGCAAAATCGTAACTTTTTTCATATACTTCCAGATAGTACCGTTTGACCTACCGGTTATATTTTTTATTTCAGACAAGGTATGACCTCGTCTCCGCAAGATTTTTATATGATTTATTTCGCTCAATAACAAACTCGGTTTCGGCATAATATAGTATAATCATATCATAACTAGTAATGGAACGCTATATATAATATAGCGTAGTGAAAAAATACCTGTGACCGTAGGTCGAGATTCCTTAACTCAAAACTTAACAAAAATTTAATATTGTGTTAGGGTATGCATAGTACGCTCTTTACACAACTACAACTCAACAGAAAAGGAGGACTGACATGACACTTCATGAGTGGTCAGCTTGGGTGTCGGCAGTCCTCGTGATTGTCGGCTGCGTATGGTACGCCTATCTCGCAATCCGCGGGAAGACGAAACCGGTACTCGCCAGCTGGATTGTCATGAGTAGCACAGCGGTTTTGTCATATGCTACTTACTGGACAAGCCCGAAGCCCAGCATCGCAAGTAATGCTTCGAACGCTGCAACTGTAGTAGGTGGTATGGTCGTCATACTCGTAGTGGGCTGGCTACAGCGAAATACAGTGTTGTTTGACGACGACCAGCTGTTATGCCTCAAAATCGCAGCAGCCATCTTCGTCTTCTGGATCATTCTCGTATGGGGCTTTCGCCGTACTGGTATCGCTCCTAACGTCTTGACCCAGTTTCTGATGTTGATCGGCCACTACATCACTGCCAAAAAACTTTGGCGCGCGACAAAAAATACCGAACCCCTGTTCACGTGGTGGTGCATTATGATTGCTAGCATAATCGCCATCTACAGCGCTAGCGATGCTCTCGCCGTCCTATTCGCAGCGCGAGCCACCGTGACGTCTGCCATGCTCGTGTGGCTAATGCACCGCATCAGCCAAAAAAACCGAGCAATTCCACTTCTATCAGTTGAAACGTAGTACAATCTGTGCGAACCAAGCCCTGCGCCATCTGCAGGGCTTTCGTGTTTGCATAACTGTTTGCACAACAAGCTCATCTATTAAATCCACATTAAATTAACTTGTGGAATATTGTATTTTGTGGTAAAAACGTACAAGAGTCGCAGTACATCATTAACCTATCCCCGCCCATTGGGGGGTTTCAGCGTAAACCCCTGAAAGGTGGGGAGATGGCAGACAAAAAGGTTTGGGAAACGCACTTCGTTCACCGAGATGGAACCTTCGATTGGACGGATAGAATGGCCCGACTCTCTCTTGGGAGTTCGAGGCACGAACCCGAACCAATCGAAGAATCCCTCGAAGAGGGCGAAGCAGAAGAATCGCCTCTCCTAGTTCGAGGCGACTATACGGACGATGCGGTTAGAAATGCGTTGGCTCGGCTCTTTGTCAAAGGTGCCCAAAGTTTCCAAGCAAGAAGACACCGACTCGAGCTAATCAAAGTGTCCTTTCAGGTGGATCCCTCTATGGCAGCTTTAGAGGCGATCTGCCGCTTCAGTGGCACAAGTGGCCACATTGACGAAGATCTAAAGCAACCCGGAAGTCCGTTGCTTACCACGACACGGACAAGTAGCGGAGGGAGGGAAACGGTGACAATGGGTTTCTTTCCCATGCGTAGGTTCGAGTCACCGGAAGATGCTCGCGACTTAATGACATACTGCGGCATCACTCCTCATCTGCAATTCCAGGCTCAACTGAACTTAGCAGTACCTGAGTTCATCCACCACTTTCGAGGACACAGTACGGTGCTTGAGCACAACGGCTGGGTGTATGCAAACTTCCTCGAGTACAAAGGCCCTGAAACGCAGATAAGCCGTGACTTTTCCAACCACACGGGCGGCCGAAGGGGGCTCAGTAAACCAGACCAGTTCCTGATTGGAGGGTTAATGTAAAAAACGCTGAATCAGCACTGTCGGGTGGAGACAAGAGACCCTTGCTCTCCACCCGCTCAGTACTAAAAAAATTTATGGAACAACCAAAAATAGATATAATTTTAAAAAAAATAACCCTGCTGAATCAAACCGCACTTGATTCAATGCCAGAAAAAGACGACAAAGTAATAATCAAAAATTTCATTTTAAACGGTATAAAAATTTTAGGAGCGGATTTTGGCTGGGCTTGGTGGAAGGATGGAAATGGTTTTAAGTTGGCCTACAAATCTCCCGGAGTTCCTTTCGACCCTCCCCTGCCCAGACCCAAAGGCGGCAATTATATAGCGTTAAAAACCAAAAAACCTTTCTTCGACAGCGAAGTCAAAAAGGAAAATTATATGTCGCTTGGCATACCCAATGTGCATGATTATATAAAAAGCTATGTCATCATTCCCATCTATTATGGAGACAAGGTATACGGCAGTTTGATGTTTTGTTATAAAAAACACTACGATTTCACTCAAAACGAACTGGTCTTAGCAGAGGCCATAGGCAACACTGCGGCACAAGCCATGACTATTCACCGCTTTGTGGAGATAGATGTCCTTTTGGCGCAAGAAAAATTAAAAACTGAATTTATAGCAAATACCACACACGAGTTCCGCACTCCGCTGACAATAATGCGCGGATATATTTATTTAGCGACGAAGAAAAATGAGTTAAAGGCCATGAAAAACGCTCTCAAGGACATAGACACGGAGATAGTAAACTTGTCGGAATTGTTGTCGGACTTGGTGTTGATAACGTCCGGAAGAACGCAAAAGATACAGCTTGTTCCGGTCAGTGTCACAGAAATCGCCCAAAGAGCGGCGGTCAAGCTCAATAACTTTGCCAGAGAAAAAGGTATAGCTATCATCCAACAAAAAAACGAAAAGGAGATTATGGTTTTAGGCGACGAAAAATACCTCGAGAGAGTTTTTCTAAACTTAGTAAGAAACGCCATAACATACGGCGGCACAAAAATCGAGGTAGCGGTCGAGGCAAATAAAAACTCGGTAAGAGTAGAAATAAAAGATGACGGCATAGGAATTGACAGAAACGATCTGCCACATATATTCGAACGATTCTTCCGGGTCGACAAGTCTCACAATAGGGATGGCGGACACTCCGGACTCGGCCTGCCTATAGCTAAGTGGGTCATAAACCTACACAACGGGAAGATAAACGTAAAAAGCTCCCTCGGGAAAGGTAGCACTTTTACCGTAACCCTGCCCAGGACAAAGCTAGGCTAGATTGAGAAGTTTGGCCAGTTTGACGCGGTCAAAACCTACGGTAATATCGTCACCGATGACAATGACCGGCACGCCGAGCTGTCCGCTTTTTTCCATCATTTCTTTACGCTTTTCCAAATCGCTCGCGACATCGTATTCCGTATAGGCTACGTTGTTCTCCTTAAAATACTCTTTAGCCATGTGGCAAAAGTGGCAAGTCGGGGTCGAATAAATTGTAACGTTTTGCATAATTTTTACTCGTTTAATTTCTAATACTCTAATTATAGCATATGGGTAAACCCTGCCTGATTTATCCGCCTACCCTCACGCACTCGTGTATAAAATTATGTTTGAAATTTACAGCTTAGCCTCAAGCTCATTTTTATAGGAATTTTTGTATTCCCCTAGAAGTTGCTGTAAAAATGATGGAGTTTTTGGAATATCTTTTAAAACTGAAGTTGCCAGGAAATATAATGTACCTTTTCCTTCATCCATATCGAGAACCGAATATTTTAAAAATTCTTCGGGTGACAATTCTTCAGTAGCCATTACGCTATCGAGGTCTACGATACGGCAATCAGTGGTTATATTATGGTAATATAAACCTCTATGAACATACCCGAATTTATGCATTCTTGCAATTTGCTGTCCTAGGGTGCTCGCAAACCAGCGCGCATATTCTTCCTCACTTATCTCTGTCCTGCCTAGTTCCTGAGCTACCATCACCATCGCGTCTCTAAGATGCACAGGCTCTGTAAGATTCGCTACCCGCATTTTGGTAGAATAAGCTCTGACCTCAAGAACCGGCTCATCGCTTTCTCTTAGGATTCCCAAACGCTTAGCTTCGTCAATTGAAATTACTTTACCCTCGTTGTCAATTGCCTCCATAAGTTTTATGATCGCCGCTACTCGATACGTTCTGATGCCGACTTCTAAAAGGTTTTCAGACATATCCTGATCCCGTAAGGCGTATTCGTTGAGGCAAAAACCCCAAGGCCCAGTTTCCGATATTTCTCCACCTTTTTTCTTTTTAGCCTGGGCTTCGTTATCTACAAAAAATTCATTAGATACAGTTACTTCAGGATCATCACGCTCAGCTATGCATCCTAAGCCCTTTATATCCACATCTCTATAAATCCTATTTTCTTTATCTTTGAAGATAACTCTGCCCAAAAGTGCGCTTCTCTTGTGTTTACTGTGTACTTTTAATGATTTACCCGTTTCAATTGGAGAAAAGAAAACTCCTAAATCAGTACCTTCATTGAGTTCCAGTTTAAACGGAAGGTCAATTTTATCATTGACGTAACTTACGATGTTTTTTACTTGGGCAACTGGAATTTTTTGCTCCTTTTGACCCTCCGGCAATTGATTAAATGCTCTCTCGCCAATGCCAAAACGAATTTCTTCTTTTCCCATGAGTTTATTATAAGCATTTCAATCCCCCGTGCAAGAAAAGGAGTTTGTGTATTATCCCTGATAGTGCGGGATGCGGGAATCGAACCCGCGTCTAATCCTTGGGAAGGACTCATTTTACCACTAAACTAATCCCGCATAAGCGGTATATTAACCGCTTTACTGGGATTTGCCAAGCGTCATTATTATCTTAAACACCGTGTCCGGGTTGAGCGACATGCTGTCTATTCCCTCTTTGACCAGAAATTGTGCAAATTCCGGATAATCAGACGGCGCCTGCCCGCAGATGCCTATATATTTCTTTCGTGCTTTACATTTCTGGATAACTTCTTTAATAAGTTTTTTAACGGCCGCGTCATTTTCATTGGACACATGGGCTACTATGCCGGAATCTCGGTCCAGTCCCAGTGCGAGCTGGGTCAGGTCGTTCGAGCCTATCGACATACCATCAAAAACATCAAGAAATTCGTCGGCCAAAAGAACATTGGAGGGAACTTCGCACATGACGTAAACTTTAAGTGAGGAATCTTTCGCACGGTCGAGCCCATACTCTTTCATCACCGCTATAACTTTTTGTCCTTCTTCCGGAGTACGGCAGAAAGGTATCATCGGCACAACGTTCGTAAATCCCATGTCTCCCCGGACTTTTTTCATCGCCGCACATTCCAGACCAAAAGCGGTCTTGAACTTCGGGTCGTAATAGCGGGACGCTCCGCGCCAGCCCAGCATCGGATTTTCTTCTTTTGGCTCGTAAATTTCTCCGCCCAGAAGCGTGCGGTATTCGTTGGTTTTAAAATCGGAAAGCCGGATGATGACCTCGTGCGGGAAAAAAGTCGCCGCGATTTTGGCTATACCGAGCGCCAATTCATCCACATAAAATTGCTTTTTATCTTTATACAGAGGAGTGAGCCGGTCGATTTCCTTGAGGACCTTGGAAATATACGGCGTCTGTTTGCCCGCTTTAAGTTTAGCGTAATCTATCAAAGCATTCGGGTGCACGCGGATGTAGGAAGCGATGATAAACTCGAGCCTTCCCAGCCCCACCCCTTCTGCCGGCAAACTGTGGTTCACAAAGACCTCATTTGGAGAGCCGACGTTGACCATTATTTTTACCGGGAGTTTACCCGCTTTATCCAAACGATGTTCGGTCACTTTAAAAGGCACGATGCCTTCGTACACATTGCCTACCTGACCGGAAGAAGCGTCTACGGTTACCGCCTGACCGTTTTTAAGCACCCGAGTGGCATTGCCCGTGCCCACGATGCACGGAATGCCGAGTTCGCGGGAAACGATGGCCGCGTGGGAAGTCCGCCCGCCTTTGTCGGTAACAATCGCACTGGCTATTTTCATGATAGGTTCCCAATCCGGGTCGGTAATCTCGGTTACCAGCACTTCCCCTTTTTGAAATTGAGTAATCGCCTTTGAATTTTTTAACACTCGCACTTTCCCGCTTCCGATTTTGGAACCCACGGATATGCCGCTGACCAAGACCCGACTTTTCTTTTCCAATTTATATTCTTTTAGGACATTTTTATCTTCCACCGAGCGCACCGTCTCCGGACGCGCCTGAACGATAAATAGCTCCCCGGTCTTTCCGTCCTTGGCCCATTCTATATCCATCGGCCGGTAATGGCCGTGTTTTCCGCTGAAATATTTCTCCACCTCCAAACACCATTTTGCCAATTTAACCGCTTCCGCATCCGACAGGGAAAATTTTTCTTGGTCCGCGGGTGAGACTTTTTCTTTCCGAGTGCCATGTTTGGCGTAAATAAGTTTTATATTTTTCTTGCCTATGTGCTTGCCGATAATCGGGCTTTTCAAGCCCTTTTCGAGTGATGGCTTGAAGAGTATGAATTCATCCGGTATAACCATACCCTGTACAATAAATTCGCCGAGTCCGTATATGCCGTTGATTACGACGACTTTATCGAAACCGGTTTCCGTGTCGATGGTAAAAGCGACGCCCGAAGACGCCAAGTCCGAACGCACCATGCACTGTATGCCCACGGACAGAGCGGCATCAAAATGGGAAAAATCCTTGTCCGCCCGGTAGGAAATAGCGCGATCGGTAAAAAGAGACGCAATGCATTTTTTAGTGGATACCAGGATATTTTTTATTCCGTGAATATTCAAATACGTCTCCTGCTGTCCGGCAAAAGACGCGCCCGGCAAATCTTCGGCTGTGGCCGAGGACCGCACGGCCGTATCGCAATTTTTTCCGTATTTCTTCTCAAGGAGCGCGTACGCGGAAGCAAGCGCGCGGTTCAAATCCTCCGGCAAATCCGCTTTCAATATAGCTTCCCGGACTTTTTTACCGCGAACCTGAAGATTTCTGATATTGTGCGTGTCGAGGTCCGCGAGTATTTTCTTGATTTGTTCGTCCAGGCCCGTTTTTTTGAAAAAGTGGCGGTAAGCTCCTGCGGTCAGCGCAAAACCATCCGGTATTTTGACGCCTTTCGGTACGAGATTTTGAAACATTTCCCCCAACGCCGCATTTTTACCGCCCACCAAAGGCACATCCTCTATGCCCACCTCGCTGTACCATTTGATAAATTCCTCCGCGCCCGCCTCCACTCTTTTTTCTGCCATAAAAAATTACTTTTATAAACTCACTATTTTTAATAATCTATTGTATTTTACCAGACGCTCCGGCTTGGACGGCGCTCCGGCTTTAAGTCCGAAACATCCAAATGCATAAGCCAAGTCAGCAATAAAATCATCATCCGTCTCCCCGCTCCGGTGGCTGACTATGAGCTCGACATCGTTATCGCGCGCCAACTTCATGGTCGCCAGAGTTTCGGTAAGCGTGCCTATTTGGTTCGGCTTGACTATCATACCACGAATACTATTTTTGATTATCGCCTTTTGTAGAAGCTTTACATTGGTCACAGTAAGGTCGTCCCCCACTGCCAACATACCATGCGCCGTAAGCTCCGCGAAACTATCCAGGTCGGTCTCTTCGAAAGGATCTTCTATCGACAGCGGATGGAAATCTTCTCCGATAGACTTGTAAACCCCTAGAAGCTCGTCTTTAGATATCATTTTACCGCCGACCTGATACTGTCCATCCACAAAGAAAGAAGTCGCGGCGACATCGAGCGCCACGCGCACCTTGCCTTCCAGTCCGTTTTGTTTTATAGCCGCCTCTATAAGGTAAAGCGGCTCCCGTACGTCACTTACCTTTGGAGCAAATCCGCCTTCGTCACCGAAAACCGCCGATTCCGGGCCTAATTTTTTTATTATATTTTCCTTGAGCGTGTTTTGGACGCAGATGCCTATCTCCAAAGCTTCGGCGACATTGCCTGTCTCCGGCACTATCATGTATTCCTGAAAAGCGAGACCGTTGTCCGCGTGCTTGCCGCCATTTAAAATATTCATGTAAAGATACGGAACCTTGCGCGACGGTTTGATGTCCGACAATGTCCGCAAATATTCAAAAACTTCGAGCCCAGCCGCTTGCGCCGCAGCTTTCGCGCACGCGATACTAACACCAATCATCGAATTGCCGCCGAGATTTCCCTTGTTTTCCGTGCCATCGAGCGCGAGCATCGCCTCATCTATTTTTTTCTGGTCAGAAACATTAAAACCGAGAAGCGCTGGAGCGATAATTTCATTAACATTCTTTATAGCCATCTTTACTCCTCTACCGACCGAACCTGCCCCGTAGCGAGCTTGCTCTGGTTCGGGGTCGCGCAATTCCATGGCCTCATACGCGCCGGTAGAAGCCCCGGAAGGGACACTGAAGCTACCTGAGCCGTCTCCTGCCTCCACAGTCACTTTTATGGTCGGATTGCCTCGAGAATCTCTTATTTCTTCGGCGATTATTTTGGTTATGCGGTAATTATCTGGCATGCGTTTTGCTTGGGTTTTCCTTGCGTCTATCTTGCTTCTTATTTTATCATATTTTTGTTAGTATGACATATATGGAAAGGGCGCTCCGTTTGCGAAATTTCATAATGGCGAAAAAGTATAAGTGGCTCTTAAAGCCGATTTTCTTTCGCGCCGATCCGGAAAAAATACACGACGGAATGTCCGCCCTGCTCCGTCTCGCCGGTAATTTTTCAATTACCCGGAAAATTGCTTATTTCCTGTGGGGCTATAAACATCCTGCGCTCGTTCAGGATATTTTAGGGATTAAATTTCCGAACCCCATCGGTCTCTCTGCGGGGTTTGATAAGGACGCCAAACTCATAAACATAATGCCGTCTCTGGGCTTCGGATTTACGGAAGTAGGCTCCGTCACGGGAGAAGCCTCGGACGGAAACCCCAAACCCCGACTGTGGAGATTAAAGAAATCAAAATCGCTTGTCGTATACTACGGCTTAAAAAACGAGGGCTGCGAAATAATTTCCGACAGATTGAAAGATAAAAAATTTCCCCTGCCCGTAGGCATCAGTATCGCCAAGACCAACTCCAAGGACACTGCAGAAGATGGAAGCGCCGTCGCGGATTATTTCAAAGCATATCAAGCGTTTGCCGGCATCGGAGATTACGCGACCATAAACATAAGCTGTCCGAATGCTTACGGGGGCCAGCCTTTTACTGACAGCGAAAAACTTGAGAGGCTGCTCCGGAAAATTTTCTCGGTTCCAAAAACCAAACCTGTCTTCCTAAAACTTTCTCCCGACTTAGGCCCCGATGAAATCGATAAAATTATACAGGTCTCGACTAAATTTCCCATCGACGGATTCGTGTGCACCAATCTTACGAAAAACCGCGACAAAGATTTGAACAAGAATCTTGTGGATGAAAACATCCCCGCGCAGGGTGGAATCTCCGGCAAAGTAGTCGGCAAGCTTTCGGATGAACTTGTCCGATACGTTTATAAAAAAACGGGTGGCTGGCCTAAAAAACCCGTAATTATCGGCGTAGGCGGCGTATCAAGCGCAGAGGATGCTTACAGGAAGATAAAGGCGGGAGCAAGCCTTATAGAGCTCATAACAGGCATGATATTCGAGGGTCCCCAGCTAATGAGCAGTATAAATATGGGGCTCGTGAAGCTCCTCGAAGCTGACGGATATAAAAACATATCCGAGGCGGTGGGTACAGAATAAGCGCTGGGAGTTTGGTATGACGTTGGAACTTAGTCCTTCTTCCTGAGAAGTATCATCAGGTCGGCGACGTTGGCACCGGTGGGACCGGTCATGAGCAGTCCGCCGGTCTTTTTGAAAAATTCGAAGGAATTAAAGCCGTGAAGATAAACCTCGCAGTCCATGTCGAGCTCTTTGGCCTTGGCGCATGTACTCTCGTCCACTATCGCACCCGCGGCATCACTGTTGTCCAAGCCATCGGACGCCATGGATATGAATACAGAGTCTTTACCAATTTTATGGTTGCAGACCGCGGCGAGCGCCATGTGCGAGTTTCGCCCGCCCTTGCCATGCCTGTCGGAAACTTTTAACTGCGGCTCGCCGGCGGCGATGACCGCCGTGTTTTCTTTCCCCGCCTCAAAAATTTTACCGAGCGCCGATTCCACATCATCATAAAGTTCGGTAGAAATAACATCCGCTGTAAATCCCAACTCGGACGCCTTGGCCGCCATGGCTTCTGTCGCTATTTTATTGAAAACCAAAACAAAGTTTCGGACTTTTTCAAAATATTTGTCATCCTTGGGCGTTTCCATAAGTTCATAAGACCCAAGTTTATTATCGGAAATAATTTTCTCCGCGTCCGCTACGGTGGAAGAGTCTTTATAAGTGGGACCGGAAGCCACATCGCCAAAATTATCTCCCGGCACATCCGAAAAAATAAGTCCGACAACCGAAGCCGGGTACGCTATTTTTGCCAGACCGCCGCCCTTCAACACCGACAAATGCTTCCTGACAGTATTTAGCACGCCGATAGTCTTGCCTGTTTTTAGAAATGATTCGTAGAGCTTAATACCCTGCTCGCGTTCCCTCTCGGAACTGCACAAGAGCGCGGAGCCGCCACCGGAAACCAGCGCGATGACCAGATCGTCTATGGACGAATTTCGGAGCATCTCAAATATTTTTTTTCCCGCTTCTACGTTTGGAGCGGAAGGCTTGGGGTGGGTGCCGACAAACGTCTCGATGTATTCGCACTTGCCTTTCTCGAGCCCAATAACAGCGCCCTCTTGTATCTTACGGCCCAAGATTTTCTCAAGCGCTCCGGCAGCCGCGCAGGAAGCTTTACCGAACCCGACGACTTTTATATTCTTAAATTTTGACAGGTCAAAAGCTTCCCCTTGGATTGTGAGAATATTGTCGACAAACGACACGGAATGTTCAATGACTTTTTCAGTATCTAAAGATTCAAGCGCGGCTTCCGCAACCAAAAGCGCGGACCTGCGGTTCGGAGTGGTTGCCAATTCCTCGAAATTCTTTATCCGAGTTTCCATATTACAGGCTAAACTAAATTTTCAGGAGTTCCGGCGATAAAACTTTTTATATTATCTATGGTGACCTTGGAAATTTCAGCCACGGCCTCAAGAGTGTAGAATGCCGAGTGCGGGGTGATGAGAACATTGGGCATCTTCATCAATTCGCGGTTCCAGTCGCAAACGGGCGTCTTTTCCCCTTTCTTTAAATTCTTTTCTTCTTCCAGGACGTCGAGCCCGGCTGCGCCGATGATTCCCTCTTTGAGCCCCCATACCAAGGCTTCCGTTTCTACGAGTTCCCCCCGAGCGCTATTTATGAGATACGCCCCTTTTTTCATAACGGCAACATTTTCTTTATTTATCAGATGATTGCTTTCCGGAGTATAGGGCACGTGCAAAGTGACAATATCGGAGTTTGCCATCACCGAGAGCAGGTCTTTGTATTCAAAATCATGTTCTTTGGCAAATTCTTCATCCGGATAAATATCACAGGCTATGACTTTCATACCAAACCCCTGCGCTATCTTGATGACATTTTTGCCGATTCGGCCGGTACCTATCACGCCCAGGGTCTTGCCATGCAAATCAAAACCTTCCATGGTGCCGTTGTAATGGAAATCCATGGTGTTTTTTACGTAATTGCCCGCCTCCATGATTTTCCGGGAAAGGCTCAAGAGAAGAGCAAAGGTGAATTCCGCCACCGTATACGAACCGTAAGCGGGAACATTGGTGACTGATATGCCCTTCTTTTTTGCGTATTCGACATCGATATGGTTATAACCGGTGGAGCGCGTGGCTATCAATTTCAAATTGGGCATAGCGTCGATTACTTTTTGATTGACTGTGGCATCCACGAACAGACAAACAACATCAGCATCTTTGGCTTTTTCAGCAGTTTCTTCATTTAATATCTCATCAATAAAAACTGTGTCCGGTCCTTCAAAGGCATCCAGGAAGGGCGCACGCTTGCTCGGCATCACACTAAAAAGGGCTATTTTCATGACTTTATTATAACTTATTTGAATAAATTTACAAAGAAAGAAAAGAAGCCGGAAATGCGGCTCCGTTTCGGCGCTTCCGCCTCCGCGGGATTGTCCACTATGACAATCACTTCCTCGCCAACTCGGGCCTGACCCAGGTCTTCCCGGAAAAATTCTTCTTTGCCCCGATCGGTTTGAAGTTTTTCCAAATCCGCCCGCAGTGCGGTTTTCTGAGCTTGAAGCGCTTCTGTTTTGGCTTCCGCTATTTCCCTGTTTTTCCGCGTATCCGCCATCTTACTCCAAAACCTCATAACGCTCCATGAAAAAATCAAAACGATAATTCCGAGAATTATCAATGCAGGCGGAGATTCCATAATGCTTTTTTTTCCTCTGTCGTGTTCAAAATTTCTCATAACATTCCAAATATGATACAATCAGTATATGCTTTTCAATAAAAAACATCAAAAGAAAGTCCAGATTATTTGGGCGGTGGTTTGCGGGCTTATCATCATATCCATGGTGCTCCTGTACGCGCCGGGGCTCTTCAGCTAGAGCTCTTTGGAGCGCATCATCTTTAGAAAAACGTCCTGGGGAATATTTACCTTTCCCCTTTCTTTCATTTTCTTCTTGCCTTTTTTCTGCTTTTCCCGGAGTTTCATTTTTCGGGTGATATCGCCGCCGTACATATGCTGGGTTACGTCTTTCTTCATGCCCGAGAGCGTGCGCGAAGAAATAATCCTGCCCAGAGCCCGGCCTTGAATTTTTAAGGTAAACATCTGCCTGGGCAAAAGCTCCGCCAGTTTTTGCACTGCCTGTTCCGCTTCTTCTTCGGCTCGCTTGCGAGAGACTACTCGCGAAAAAGCGGGAACTATTTCATCAGCCACCAAGACGTCGAGCCTGGTAACATTGGCTTCTCGGAGTTCACCTATTTCGTAAGAAATGGAACCATAACCCGAAGAAGCACTTTTAAGCTCGTCGAAAAAATTGCGCATTAATTCCCGCAAAGGCATCATGACAGAAACGGAGGAGCGGTTATCGCCAAAGTTATCGGTCTCGCCTATCTCGCCTTCATGGTCGAACAAAAGCTGCATGATAGCGCCCACGTATCCTATCGGGGTTATTATCTTGAGCTTAACCCACGGCTCGAATACTTTTTCAATATTGCCGTCGTCCGGAAAAAAATAAGGGGAGTATATTTTTTCTTTCTTGCCATTCCGCAAAAGCACTTCGTAAGTAATAGAAGGAGTGGTAATGACAAGCTCCAGATTAAATTCCCTTTTCAAGCGCTCAGTAATTATCTCGAGGTGGAGCATTCCGAGAAATCCGCAACGGAAACCTTTTCCCAGAGAACCGGACGCTTCTTCTTCATAAGAAAACGCGGAGTCCGAAAGTTTCAATTTGCCTAGCGCCAGTTTTAATTCCGCGAAATCATCCGCGTCTTCCGGAAACACCGAGGCCCAGACCACCGGCAGAGGCTGCATGTACCCCGGAAAAGCGGGCAAGGGATTTTTAAACATGGTGATGGTATCTCCGACCGAGGCTATGCCCGGCTTCTTGATGCCGGTGACAATATAGCCGGTCTCCCCGCTTTGCAGTAAATCCGTGGCAGTTTCTTCCGGCGAGAATGTGCCTACTTCGAGTGCGGAGAATTTTTCTCCGGAAACGGCAAAAAGCAACGTGTCGCCCTTTTTCACTTTACCATCTAAAATACGCACGAAAACTATGACGCCCCGGTGATTGGAATATTTAAAATCGAAAACCAGAGCCCGCAAAACATTTTCACCATGATGTGTTTCTTTGGGTTCCGGAACGCGCTTGACCACTTCCTGCAATAAATTTTCTACGCCTTCGCCGGTGCGGCCGGAAACCAACAATATTTCTTCAGGAGAACAATTCAGAAGCTTAACCACCTCTTCTTTTACATCTTCCACGCGGGACAGGGGTGAATCTATCTTGGACAATACCGGGATAATCTTGAGGCCGCCTTCGCGTGCCATAGCGAGCGTGGTGAGCGTCTGCGCCTGCACACCCTGAGTCGAGTCGATCAAAAGAATAGAACCCTCGACAGCTTTGAGCGCCCGGGAAACTTCATAAGAAAAGTCGATGTGCCCCGGCGTGTCTATAAGATTTAAAATATAATCCTGCCCTTCGCTTCGCTCAGGGCCGTTCGCATGGTAAGCCATGCGAACGGGCTGCATCTTTATAGTTATACCCCGCTCGCGCTCGAGGTCCATGGAGTCGAGGACTTGGTCCCGCATTTTTCGAGCTTCAATCGTATGCGTTATCTCCAGCATCCGGTCTGCCAATGTGGATTTACCGTGGTCTATATGCGCTATGATGCTGAAATTTCTGATGTGTTTTAAATCCATCCCGTACGAAATAGGACGCGTACGCTTACGCTATATCCTCTGTTATAGTATTAATAATAGACTTGATCAATTTCATAATTTTAACTAATTTCTATGCGTCCGCGATTTCGTACGGGATCCATATTATAAAATTCATATTAGCAGAAAAATATTAAAAAACATACATGAATTAGAAAACCCGCAAGGATTCCCTGCGGGTTCGTGGCGAACCCGCAGGTCCGCACTTGCATTGCAAGATTCGATTATAGCGCCGGCCCAGTTACAGCATATGGCTCACCTACCGGCTTCTTCTGGCAAATGGCAAGCGCTTCTGCCATGGCCTTCCGAACGTAGTCTTTCCCAGGGGCCAGTTCGAAATCATGATCCCCGTTTGTTTTCCAGCCGAGGTCGAGGCCTTCGTTTGAAATTTGATGGCGGCCAATCTCGTCGACCACGCATTCGGCGCAGAAGTCATTCCTGTCGACATGAAGGTGAGAGCGAACGAGATCAAGACCTCCGTCCTCGCCGGCGACGAATTTGTCGCCATTGGCGAGAACAACTACTCCGCATTGTCTCACCTTAGCCAACTCTTCTGATGATACAAACCTTGGAATCCTCCTGCTTTCGTCGCAGGGGGTTTCCAGACGGTCTGTCACGTCACTACAACGCGTAAGCGTGCTGTTGAAGTCGTCCGCGACCGCCAGTTTCGAAACCGACTCGCCGCCGCCGATTTCAGTCGACATGTTGGAGATCTGGTTGAAAGAGCGTTCGGAGACAAGAAACGGAGTAGAAATGACGAGCACGAGAGCGACTAGAACGAGCAGAACCTTTTTTGCCATGACGGTAAATTCCTCCTGTTTAAAGTTTTACGAAGATCAAGCCTCGGAAATGCCAGTGTACTGCAGTCTTTAGTAGTATATCACATTTTTATGTAAAAGTCAATGAGAAAATCCTTATACTGTAAGGGTCAAATATATAAAATGTACTCTTATTCTTCGTCGGAAAATTGCAGGGAGTGCAGGCGCGCGTAGGTAGGGCTCGTTTTTAGCAATTCCGCATGCTTACCCTCGGCTTCGATGGTGCCGTTATTGAATACCAAAATTTTATCCGCGTGAATCACGGTCGAGAGCCGGTGAGCGATGATGAGCGAGGTGCGGTTTTTAATGAGAGCGTCAGTGGCGCGGGTTATTATCTGTTCGCTTTCCGTATCCAAGTGGCTGGTAGCTTCATCCAGGATAAGTA
>JALYJR010000005.1 GCA_030775165.1 bacterium
TTTGTGCTCGGACTCACTGCTTGGTTTGACGGCAAAGATATCAAGTTTGATTATTCCCAGATCAGACTGGCCGGAGCCAGACTTGAGACAGCGGGCGGAAAAGCATCGGGACCGCAACCTCTCATGGACTTGATGGAATTCGCGAAGCGAAAAATTTTGGCTAAGCAGGGTCGCAGACTTTCGAATATAGACATGCATGACGTCATCTGCCAGATCGGCATGATAGTCGTCGCCGGAGGGGTACGAAGAAGCGCGCTCATTTCTCTCTCCGAACTTGAGGACACGGAAATGCGCGATGCGAAGAAGGGGCAGTTTTATTTGACCGAAGGACAGCGGAGCATGGCTAACAATTCTGCGGTGTACAATGCGAAGCCCGGCGCGGAAGAATTTCTCGACGAATGGACATCTTTGGTAAAATCCAAATCCGGTGAACGCGGCATCTTTAATCGCGCGGGGCTGGAGAAGCAGGTGCCTGCCCGCCGATGGGCGGCGATAAAAGATGAGAGGCAGATGGGACTAAACCCATGCGGCGAAATCTACCTTCGCTCCAAACAGTTTTGCAATTTGACCAGCATAGTTATCCGACCCAAAGACACCGTAGCAACTTTAAAAAGAAAAATGGAACTAGCGACACTTTTGGGCACTTACCAATCCACGCTTACGAACTTCGGATACCTTTCCAAGAAATGGAAAGAAAATTGCGAAGAAGAAAGATTGCTCGGCGTATCCCTTACCGGCTACTACGATAACCCTATTATTCGGACCGATAAAGTTCTCGATACCTTAAAAGCCGATTCCGTGGAAACAAATAAAAAATACGCAAAGCGTTTCGGTATAAATCCTTCTACGGCTATAACCTGCGTAAAACCTCATGGCAATTCAGGTCAGCTTTTAGGAGTGGGTTCCGGAATGCACCCTTGGTTTGCCCCGTATTTCATCCGTCGAGTTCGTATTTCCCACACCGATACCTTGCTTCAAATGGCGCGCGATCAAGGAGTGCCTTGCGTGCCGGAGGTAGGCCAAGCGGAGGGAAGTGCTACGACTTACGTATTGGAATTTCCGGTCAAAGCTCCGGAAGGCGCAATATTCAAAGATGAAGTTTCCGCGCTGGACCTTATGAAAGAGTGGAAGAGACTGAAAGAGCATTTCGTGGAACACAATCCATCGGCTACGATATATGTCGGTCCCGATGAATGGATTGCCGTGGGCAACTTTGTTTATGAAAATTGGGATTGGATAGGCGGGCTTTCTTTCTTGCCGCGCTCGGAGCATGTCTACCAGCTCGCTCCATATGAACCGATAACCAAAGCAGAGTACGAAAGGCGTGCTCGGGCCATAGGCACCATTGATTTTTCCAAGCTTTCACAATACGAAGCTCAAGACAATACCACCGGAGCCAAGGAATTTGCTTGCGTTTCGGGCGTATGTGAAATATAGAGCGAAATATAGCGCTCGCTACAGAACAGGAGTAGAATAAGTTCATGCTTTACACCAGAAAAGGAGATGGAGGCACCACGAAGACTTTCGGCTGCGACCAGCGCATATCCAAGAGCTCGCTTGTTGCGGAAGCCCTGGGGTCGCTTGATGAGACCAATTCGTATCTCGGGCTTGCTCGCGCAAAGACTGTCGGCATGAGTTTTCATATCGGAACAGGCGATGAAAAATTCTCAGATCTTATTTTAGAAACTCAGCAGAATTTATTTATAGTGCAAGCGGAAGTCGCGGGCTCCACGCTCTCTATCACAGAAGACAAAATAGTTCGAGTGGAAACCGTAGTCGATGAGATAGAAAAAGTCCTGCCGCCCATAAAAAATTTCTTTATCAGCGGAGCCACGGAGCTCGGCGGAATTTTTGATTTTGCGCGCACCCTTTCTCGCCGCGCGGAGCGCCGAGTGATTGCGGCCAAAGAAGAAGGCAAAATCAAAGTGAGCCCGGAGACGCTTTCTTATTTAAACCGCTTGTCCAGTTTGCTCTATGCGCTAGCCAGAATTTCCAGCCACCTTGAAGGGGCGGCGGAGCTAAAACCCGATTATAAATAAGGACAAATAAAGAAAAATAAAATTATTCAAAATGAAGCCCGCCGGATTTTTGGTGGGTTTTTTGTTTTAGGAGAGGATACCCCAAAAGCTCGGGGTCTTTTTCTATCAAGGCGATAGCTTCGGTGCGGGCCGCTTCCACCATCCTTATATTTTTTATTGCTTCCATTCCGAGGTCGGATATGCCCCATTGCTTTCCCCCGCCCAGTTCTCCCGCTCCGCGGAGCGCGAGGTCGAGTTCTGCCAGCTCAAAGCCATTTTTTGCGGTTTTGAGAGCCTTTAACCGGTCTATGGTTTTGGCGCTTTTTGCTTCCGCAAAAATATAACAATATGCTTGGTGCGAGCTCCGGATAACCCGTCCCCTCAATTGGTGGAGCTGAGAAAGCCCGAAGCGTTCCGCACCCTCAATGACTATGATGGTAGCGTTTGGCACATTGACGCCTACTTCCACAACCGACGTTGCGCATAAAATGTTTATTTTACCTTCCACAAACTCTTCCATAACCGATTCCTTTTTATCCTTACTCATCTTAGAGTGGAGGACGCCTATTTCGTATTCCGGAAAAACTTCTTTTTTGAGCCGCTTTGATTCCGCAACAGCGGACTTTACGTTGAGCGCCATTTCTTTTTCAGGATCCGGTTCGAAGATTCGTGGGCAAATCACATACATTTGCCTGCCGGCCCGGAGTTCGCGCCGAATCTCTTCATAAGTTTGTTCGCGTTTGTCCGGCGGAATAATCCCGGTGATTATTTTTTTCCGGCCGGCCGGCATCTCGTCAAGAAGCGACAGGTCCAGGTCGCCATATATCGTGAGCGCGAGCGTGCGAGGGATGGGAGTGGCAGTCATGGAAAGAAGATGCGGAGCGCTTGTGTTTCCTTTGTCGTCTTTCCTGACCAGTTTCTGTCTTTGCGCTGTCCCGAAGCGGTGTTGTTCATCTATGACCGCGAGCGCCAAATTTTTAAACCTGACTGTTTTTTGAATTAAGGCGTGAGTACCGATTAATATAGGAATAACGCCCTCCGCCACCCATTTCAATAACTGCGCGCGGGAAATATCCGTCCAGCCGTCCGGATTTATTTTGGAAGGGAACTTGCGGCAGCCGCTTCCGGTAATCAGGCCGATGTTTATCGGCAAGTGGCGAAAGTACTTGATGAAGGATTCAAAATGCTGGGCGGCCAATATCTCGGTCGGAGCCATGTAAGCTACCTGTAAATTTCCAAAATCTTGTCCGCTCGGTCTTTGCTGTACGGTTATATAACTTGCCGTGGCCGCCACTGCGGTTTTGCCGGACCCTACGTCGCCTTCCAAGAGGCGGGACATCGGGAACTCTTTTTCCATGTCGGTGAGTATCGTTTCGATGGATTTTTTCTGCGAGCCGGTTGGCTCGAAAGGGAAACGTTTTAGGAATTCCAGGACATCTTTTCTCGCGGACTTTATTTTAAACGACAGGTTTTTGCGGTATTGCCATTTATCGCGCTGCCGCAGGAGCTGTATGGAAAATACTTCTTCAAAAGCAAACCGCTTCCGTGCGCTCTCCGCGTCTTTTTTATTTTTAGGTTTATGTATCCATACCAGTGCCGTTTTTAGCGTAGGCAGGTGGTATTTTTTCAGGATGTCTTCCGGTATATAGTCCGCGATACTGTCCAAGGTTTTGTCCTTGAATATTTTTTCGATAGTATGATAAAACCACTTGGAAGTTATGCCCCGTGTTTCCGCGTAAATAGCATATGAAAAGCCCGCATCGGACACCCCGCCTTTTTTGAAAAGCGTGTCATGGGAATCTATGGGCAAATTGGGTATTTTTTCAAATTCGGGATTTGCGAGATAAAGGCCCTGTTTACCTGCCGTAACCTTGCCGGTCAATTTTACGGCATCGCCTTCATGAATCATTTTGGCCAGGTATGCCTGATGAAACCATATTATTTTTATTTTTCCCGTGATATCTTCTACCTCGCCCTCGCCCATCGGAATCTTTGAACGGAACCCTTTTTTGGTTTTGAGTTTGGAAATTTTTCCGTAAACCGTGGCCGTGTCTCCCGGAGCAAGCTCCGCGACATTTTTTATTTCACTTATGTCGCTATAACGCACTGGGAAATGGAAAAGCAGGTCCGCCACGGAAAAAATATTTAGCTTGCGGAGCGCCCGCCTCTGGTTTTCATCCACGCGAAACTTGGCCTCTATTTTGTCGTGCAGCTCCATGAAGTTTTATCCTAAACTTTTTCGCAAGACGCCCGTTTGGCTGATTAGCTTTTTAACCTTTTTACGGTTGGCTTTTGAGGCAAGCAAGAGAGCGGTAAGCTCTGAATACATGAGTTCTTTCTTGGCTTTAGGTCCCAAATTTAACCTCAGGATGTTTTCCGAATTATTTATATTGTGTTCAACTTTGTACCAGCCCTTGCTTTTTTTCGCCATTTTTGTGAGATTTTTCAGGTTTAAAAATTTACCTGCCTGCATCAAGTGCGCATTGTAATTTTTATAATATTTATTAAGTAAACCCAAATTTTCTACTTTTAGTTTAGCAAGGGCGCCAATGTCTAAAAATTCGGGAGGAATTCCCAAAGAATAAAAACTGCCCGTAAAAGTAATAGCCCTCGGCAGAGTTATTTTGTTCATTTTACGGCCATATCCTAGCAATCCTATGTGCAGATGCCGCTCGCGCCGGCGGGGAAAAGAATCGAATAGGAATTTCATATCCGGAACAACTTTGCCGAAAACGGATTGATATTCTTTTTCAAAAATAGCGACTAGCCGGATTAATTTTTTACGGTCCGTGGCGGAAATGGTCTGAGACTGCCCTAGTGTTTTTTTATTGTAGTATTCTATCGCGCTTTTTACTTTTGGCAGGGGATAATCATACCTGAAAGCCGACTGTATAGTGATAGTACTTACTCCGGGATATTCTAAATCAAATTCTTTCATTGCGAGCGGGCTCAATGCTCCCCGAAAAGGCAGCGAGCCGGCGCCTAAAATAGGGAACATACGAACCCCCGTTTCTTCCTCGAGTCCTTTTAAATCCGAAAGGATAATTTTATTAGCCAGTACCGTAGCCACAAGACCTGAGACCATGGCCGGGTCGCTTCGCGCAATAAAGACACGCATGTAGGAGGGAAGAAACCCGAAAGCTTTCTTGTGTAATTTAAAATATTCCAACAAAATGTTTTTCGCATTAATCTGGGTATCCACACCTTCAAACAAGGGAATGATGTTTATGTATTCCGTGTTGCGGTCAAACTTGCTGAACATCTTTGCTTTCAATTTGGCAAGTTCTTGAAAAGATTTCTGAATAAAAATAAGCTGCTCCGCATTTTGAGTCATCGGCAAGATTATTTCAAAAAGGGGCGGGTAATGAAACTTTAAATCGCGGGCAAAATCTTCGCTAGTCAGCACCACCATGAGCGAACGAATCAAGCTGTATCCCTTCTCTTCCCATATATTGGGAATACGAAAAGTAAGGCGTTTTTTCAAGCCGAGCGGGTTTTTTTTGAAATAAGCAAAGTGATGGTGGAACAGGCGGTCAATGACCGCCTCATCCGTAAATTTCCCCTCCCAGTCCCACATAAACTCTTCCACATCGAGCGAATTGAACGCATCCACGCATTCCGCCGTCTCTTCGCTCACGCCTACGAATCCGTCGCCGTCGCGTTCCCAGTACGGGGCCCGGGCGTTGTCCGGATGCTGGGTGGCCATTGTTCTCGGGATTTTAATCTTTATATTTTTCACGGAATTTTTTAACGGGGACAAGGCCCTTTCTTTGTATTATATACCAAATGTAATATAATATAACTATGAACGGCATACAGGAAGTACAAGCTTTCTTTATAATCTCTTCGGTAGGTTTCGTTATTTTGTGGAGCTTGGTTGGAATACTGCTTTATTACCTGATAAAGGTGACCAGGACTTTCGACCGGATTGTTACGAAGATAGAGGGTGACATAAGCAAAGTAGGGGACATTACCCGGGAGATGTTTGAGGAAATGCAGGGCAGTGCGGTCTGGAATTTTATTTTTCGAAAAAAAAGAAACCGACGCAAAGAAAAAGGCGACAGCGCTAAGTAACAATTGACCTTATAAATATCCAATATATGACAAAAACTAAAAAAATCTCAAAAGGTAAGATTATAGCCGCCGCGGCGGCCGGGGCGGCAGTACTCGGAGCCGGAGCGTATTATTTGTTGGGCCCAAACAAGACGGCTCACCAGAAAAAAGCAAAAGCGCTTTATGAAAAGATGAAGCGGGAAGTTAAAAAAGAAGCCAAGAGAGCCAAAGAGCTGTCCTTGCCGGTTTACAATAAGGCAGTGGATGTAATTTCTGAAAACTACGCAAAACAATACAAACTCCACGAAAAGGAGATAAAGGCAATTGCACAAAAACTCAAGGGTGAATGGAAAGATATTTCCGGGAAAGCTGAGAAGGAAGGGAACAGAGCCAAGCGGGCCATTAAAGGTACCAAGCGTTCCAACACCCAAAAAGCGACGAAAATTAAAAAATAGGAGCTTCAAAGAAAACAGCCGCCCAGAGGGGCGGCTGTTTTGTCCGACAAAAGTTATTCACAAGCAAGTCTATGAAAAATTTCAATAAAAACTCCATAATCCCAATGATTCTGCCCTTTTTTCTATTTTTAGGCTTTATGGGGCCAATACCCGCATTCGCGATCGGTACCGCACCGGATTTGGGAGTAGCAGACAGTTTCTCGGTTTTAGCTTTCCCGTCAATGACCGCTGCAAACCCCACCACACTATCTGGAGACTTGGGGTTGAGTTCGGGCCTTGCCGGTTCAAAAACCGGAACTTGGAACGTGGGCGGTTCGGAATATTTCGGTCCGCTTTCTTTGGCGGCGACCGCCCGTCTCGATGCCTTGAATGCCTTTAATGATTTGGCGGGACAAGGGACCAGCGGTATCTGGAGTTTGAATGCGAGTCCTGTGCCGGGAGTGTGGACTACGGCGAGTAGCGCCACATTTCCCGGGCCTACTCTTACCTTAAGCGGGGATTATGACGACGTCTGGATTTTTCAGATTGGCGCTGATTTTACATTTACCGGTGCCGTGGTTATGGCGGGCAATGCGCAGGCCTGCAATGTGTTTTGGCAAGTTGGCAACGACGCTACCATAGCCTCCGGCAGTGCCTTTCAAGGCACGCTTATTGCGGGCAACGATGTTACCGTAGTTTCCGGAGCAACAGTTAACGGGCGAATTTTGTCGCTAGACGGGGCTTTGACCACGGACAACAACACAATTTCGGGACCGACTTGCCAGGCAGCTCCGCCACCGCCTCCTCCCGGAATGGCGGAATTAACTTTGATTAAAACGGTTACGAACGATAACCTCGGAACCGCTGTCGCTACCGCGTGGCTTCTCGCCGCAGCGGGACCTACTCCTATTTCAGGAGCAACGGGAAGCGGAGCGGTGACAAATGTGGTAGTGGAATTGGGCACATATACATTATCGGAAAGCGGCGGACCTGCCGGCTACTCCGGCGGCATTTATTCTTGTGAAGTAGACGGCGGTCCAGCCGTTGTGAATAATTCTATTACGCTCGCCGACGGGGAGATCGCTATTTGTACAATAAATAACAATGACATCGCGCCGTCTGGCGGGAGCAGTACTGTCGGCGGTAGCCTTAGTGGAGGTGTCGGAAGCGGTGGTGGCAGCAGCAGTGGGAGCATCGGCGGAAGTGTCGGAAGCGGCGGTGGCGGTGGAAGTAGCAGCGGAGGCGGAAGCAGTGGCAGCAGCGGAGGTGGAGGAGGAGCAGTGCTTGGAGCCTCGATAGCGCCAGGCGTTACCGCTAACGGTACAATCGTTGTCGCAGCTACCCTTGTTCCCGGTCTTCCAAAGACCGGCGCTTCACCTCAACAAAAAAATGTTTTTTGGAGCCTTATTATTTCAACGGGTACTATTGCGGCTTTGACGTCGCTCTATTTAGCCCGAAGAAAACAAACAAACTAGTTTAGAGGATTAAGTAGTTATTTTAGTTTTACGTAAAAACCTTCTTTGCCTATCTTTTACTAAACAGATCCATTAGCCGGTAGATAGATTCGGGGATTTTTTCGAACTCAAAATCATCTACTCGTTTTATGGGCATAATTTTTGAGGAAGTGCTGGTGAGAAATGCCCCATCGTATTCATGCAAACTGTCTGGGGTTATATTTCGCTCTTCCAAAATAAAACCGTTTTCTTTTGCCGTTTCCAAAACATATTTACGCGCTACGCCGAGTAATATGTCTTTTTCAAAAGGGGAATAAATCGTGTTGCCTTTAACCAGGAGAAAGTTGGTGCGGGTGCCTTCGGTAATATGGCCTTTCGTGTTCACCAACAGCGCATCATAACAGCCGTTGTTTTTCGCATCGCGGTAAGCGAGGTAGCTCTGGAGCATGTTGAGCGTCTTGGCCTGCGGGTAGGCGCGCTCAAAATTTACAGTTATTGTTCTCACCCCGTCTCTATATAATTTTTTGTCCGGAAACAAAGGCGCGCTTGGAAATATATAAAAATCCGCATCTTCCGGTTGGCGCGCGCCAATAAGCAGGAGCTTTAGGTTATAGGTTTCTTCTGGCGTCTCCGCGACCATATCTTCGATATGTTTTTTTATATCGGAAACATTCAATATATGTGCGAGCCGGATAATCTCCGCCGACTTAATCAGCCGCTCCACATGGTCGTCCAAGAACAGGGGCTTTTTGTTTTTGACCCGTAGGGTTTCATACACGCCGAAACCATACGTGTATTCCACGGACAGTAGGGAAACATTCGCTTCCGCTATCGGGAGTACCTTGCCGTTTTTTGAAAAAAAGTTGAATTCCATAATATATGGGCGGGACACGTGAGTTAAGTACTTGCAAGTTCAGCACGCGTAAGGGTATTTTAGCATCTTTTAATTCTTATTACCGAGGTATCCGGGTCAGACGTCGCTTTCCAATAATTCACCTAATATTTTATCTGCACGAGAATCTGGTATAAAAGTAACTGTCCAATTTCGAAATTTAGCGAGTAGACCTTTGGCTCGGAACCATCCGTCAATTCTATTTACCAAAAATAAGAACTTTTTCATGCGTCGGTTTCGACGCTCCTTGAATTGTTCCAGGGCAATTTCTATATTATCAGTATGCTTACCAAGTTCTTCAGCTAGCACATATGCATCTTCCATAGCCATCGAAGAGCCCATGCCCACGAGCGGCGAAACCGCATGCTGGGCGTCCCCTATAAGGACAATTCTCCCGGTATACCAAGTAGGCATGCGCACGAAGGAAATATCATCGTACCAAATCTCGTTTGATGGAGGAGCTACCTCCAATGCAGCTTTTGCTAAACCCTGAAAATCTCTGAAAAGTTCGCGTAATTGAGTGCGGCGATCGCCTTGAAATCGAGTACCTGGCGGGGTGTGCGCAATGAAGCTCACCGTAGAAGAATTATGCGAAGGAAGCACGAAGCAGGCTTTTCCGTCCCCTAATAATTGTGTCGGCAAAGCCGGGTATGTGAAAGAATTAGGAAGCCAATAGGCCCATACGCCGGAACCGTAATGTTTGAGTAAATCTTTGCCAAAAATTTGCTCGCGAACTTGTGAGTGGATACCATCTGCACCGACTACTATATCAAAGGTTCCTTTTGTGCCATCACTGAAGCTGACTTCTACGCTGTCATTTTGCTGTGTGATATTTGTAAAAACGGTATTGAGTTTTACCTCTACTCCTGGCAAAAGCGAGAGTAGCCCTTCATGCAAATCCACGCGGGGAACGGTTACGGTCAAGCCCAATACTCCTGGCAAGTTAAGAGAAACGGATTTAAGAAATCTACCCTCTTTGTTTAAAATGACGCTTTGTTTGACCTCGTATCCTTTTTTTTCCGTAATGTGATCAATACCGAGATACCTCATGACTCTGCGGCCGTTTTCCCAGAATCCGATTAGGAATCCCATGTTATGAAATTGAGGCGCTCGCTCAACCAAGGTTATATCAGTAAAACCCTGCTTTTTTAGGCATCCGACTAAAGCAAGGCCGGCAACGCCGCCACCTATGATGAGTATTCTCATATCTCAATTATACAAAATTATGTGCCCGAGTCATCCGATACTAAATACTAACTGCGGGACATTCGAGTTAAGTACTTATAAGTTCAATGCCAGTAAGGTTATTATAGCAGATTTTGCTGTGGGTTTTCTAGGCATGTGGGTCGGGGTCTAGGAATTGCCAGAGAGGTCATTTGTTAGGAAAATTAGGGTGTATGGGCTAAGGGCTTAGTCCGCCCTATTTACGCCCATTCTTAACAAGTAACCATAAGAACATTATGGAAGTATCTAAAGACCTTATAGAGAAGATGAAGAAGCTTTCTCTAGAAAAGGAGGGCAAAGAAATGAGTGACCAAGATGCGTACGAAGCCGCCTCAAATTTTACGGGCTTCGTAGAGCTTATGTACGAGCTAGGTATGAAAGAAGCCAAGCGGAAAGCTAGGCTCAAGAAAGAGCCAGAAGGCTTTCCAGTAGATGGGCAATATAGCTGTCGGGTTTGTGGTGACAGAATAGATCCAGAGACTGGCTGGTGGGATTGGTATGGGCAGAAATGTCTGCTCTGCCAGAAAGCAATGAAGGATGGAGTTATTCCAACTTACATTTGCGAACACAGCGATAGCTATTATTCTATGTGGAAGCTCACCAGTGAATTAAAAGTAAGGCAACCTGCAATAAAGAAATTGATTAAAGAAGGTAGATTGCATCCAAGAGAGATTTTAAATAATGAAGGCAAGGTGCATTGTTATATATTCTTGAAGAAAGAAAATCCAGAACTAGTTGAGAAAAATAATCCTGTGAGGAAATCGTATGACAGGTATCATAAGAAAAGAAACGAAAGATGGGCGAAGAAAGCATCGAAAGAATGGCGAGAAGAGATACGAGCGAAGCATAAAAAACTATTTAAGCGATAGACAAGATAGACACCACAGGATAGAGTTTGAAAAAAATACTTGTGGATAACCCAATTTACATACAGCTTCAAAAATAACTAGTGTTGTTTGAAGATTTTTTAGCCGTGGCTGTTTCAATTTACCGCACTGACAGTATTGACACTAAAACGCTAAATTTTGATTTGCATTAGTGAAAACAATATTTATATAATCAAAGTAGTACTTAAATTGATACCTAAATTGTTCTGAGTTTTGTGAATAAAAGTCGACTGGCAAAAAGTCAGTATTCACTGCTCGGGGCATTTTTTAATTGCACCTAAATTGTTTTATTACCTAACTAATAAAACACATGAATAATATAAAAATTGTGTACGTTCCAATTGGTGAATTAAAACCATCGGAATACAACCCTCGTAAGTGGAGTGAAGTTCAGATAGAAAACCTTAAAGAAAGTATTAGTCGTTTCGGTCTCGTTGACCCAATGCTTTGTAATTCTGCAGAAGGCAGAAACAACATCGTAATTGGTGGCAACTTTAGACTAAAAGTCGCTAAAGACTTAGGCTACAAAGAAGTGCCTGTAGTGTATGTAAATATTCCTGACCTTGAGAAAGAAAAGGAATTAAATATCCGCCTTAATAAAAACCAAGGAGAGTTCGACTTTGAATTACTCAAAGACTTTAGCGAAGAGTTCCTTGGTGACATTGGCTTTACGAGCGAAGACATCGATTCAATCTTTGATATCGACCCAACACCTGAGCAGTTTGATTTAAAGAAAGAACTTGAGAAGTTAAACATCCATGGCGTCAATGTGAAAAAAGGTGACCGTTATGAAATAGATGGCTCAATCTTGATGTGCGGTGACAGTACGGTTGAAGCAGATATGCTCAAACTGATGGAAGGCGTAAAAGCACAGTTCTGTTTTACTGATCCGCCATACATTTTGGATTACCTCAAAGGCAAGTCAAAACAAAAAGATGGAGTAACAGTAGGGTTTGGTGCGAAGAAAAATAGAAGATACTTGGAAACAGAAAGTTTACCAGAAAACTTTACCGACCTCTGGATGGAAAATGTTTCTAAAGTACAAGATGAAAATTTCTCAATCATTGTTTTTGAGAACCCAAAGAATCTCCGAATTATCTGGAATGCACTAGAGAAGTTTTGGAAGTATCGAAATACAATCACATGGCATGTGCCAAACAGAATGCAGGGATTTTCTTCGAAGTACAAGCTGTTTAATAAAACAGATATTGCACTTGTTGGAACAGGTGGAGAGGTAGAGCTTAACCTTGAACCAGAGAGCGATGAGTTATTCCAGAATGAATACGAAAATGCCATATTTGCCACTACTGGCAAGCCAATATGGGAAAGCTACGGTAAAGGCAAGAAATACTGTCCTACTGACTTTATAGAGCATATCGCAGCTGATAAGAAGTCATCTGGGCAGGATATTATCTTCGGTACTAAACCTTTAGAGCTTCTCATCCCATATATTAAAGTCCTCACTAAGCGTGGCGATTTAGTTCTTGAACCATTCGGTGGTTCTGGAAGTACTCTTATTGCTTCTCTTAAACTTGGTCGGCAATGTAGGATTATGGAAAAGTCTCCCGTGTATACAGAAGTGATAATCAAACGCTGGGAAAAGCAGACTGGGAAGAAAGTAGTAAAGCTAAATTAAATATATGGAGAACAACGAAGAATTTCGAAAGAAATATATTACTGAACCGACAGAAAAGAAAACAGAAGCAGAAATTGAGTATCTGAAAATGAGAGAAGCCGAACGAAAAGAAAGACTTGAAAGAGAGCATCGACTTTATCAAGAGGAACAAAGTGGTGAAGAAGATATCTCGTATCCACCTAGGCCACCCAAAAAGAAACCTGTTACTAAAGAAGAAAAGAGATTAGCAAAGCTTGAAGCGGAGAAGGAAAAGCAAAAGAGAGCTGTGGTCGCACAGCTTCGCAAAACACCACTAGTGCAATATGCTTGTGAGAGAACTGGTGTTGGTCGCTCCACCTATTAC
>JALYJR010000006.1 GCA_030775165.1 bacterium
GTGGTCAAAAGCATGAGGTAACCACTTTTCACGTATTCCAAGTTTTGTTAAAAAAACTGAGTTACTTTTATATTTCATTTTTTTAACAGTGTTATTTGCTTTGATGCTTGGAAGATCTTTCAAGAAATCATTAACAACGTATTTTCTGTCTTTTTTTTGAAAATCTGGATATTTTTTAAGACTCAAAGATTTATTCCAACCAACCATGATAAGTCTCTTACGATTTTGAGGCACTCCATAATCTGCAGCATTTAATATTTGATAGTCAGTTTCATACCCAGCCTCCTGCATAAGCTTTCTCATATCTCTCAAATATTTACCACCACCAGCAGTCTTAAGTCCCAGTACATTTTCAAAAACAAACATCTTTGGTTTTAACCCAATCAAAAATTCAACATAATATCTATAAAGAAAGTTCCTTTTATCTCCCTTCATACCTTTCTCATCTCGTGATCTTCCAATGTTTGAATAGGCTTGGCATGGTGGTCCTCCAATTACAATATCCAGTTTCTTGCCAGATAGTCTTTTTTTTACTTCATCAATCAGCAAAACCACATTTTCTTTACCAATTTCAGCTTGTATCACAGAGTCTCGTTCTTTCTCTAAGCGAAATTGGGATATTATATCATTCTTACTTATTTCACCGAGAAGATATTTGTAATAAAAATTTAATTTATTTTTTTTCTTAAGTGTATAAAAAATAGCTCTGGTTTCAAGAGTATTACAAGCTTCCTTGTCCATTTCTATGTGGGCTACTAAATCACAATTACTTAGATAGAATCCTTCTGAAAATCCACCTGCACCAGCGAATAGATCAAGAACCTTTATGGACATATAGTTTAGTATACCAGGATAATTTTAAATTTGATAGTATCAAATTTAGGCTTTAAATTAGGGAACTTTTTAGCTCAATCCAACAATAATAAAATCTTACTCTGATAATGACAAATGGGGATAACTCTCTTGTTTAGGTTATCTTTAGGTATTAGCTCATAGCCCCCTCCATGGGTCTTTATACGTATTCGAATACGTAAAATAAGTGTTTATTTATTCTTCGTCTGCTTTTTTAATAACCTCTTGCACAATTCCTTGAACACTATCGCCCTCTTCTGGAATTATTGGTTGATGGGATAGATTTGTGCTTTTTGGTAAAAGTATTCTACGCCCGCCTTTTTTATCGTACATTTTTATTGTCACATTATCGCCCAACAGAGCAACTACCCTGTCCCCCGTCTCCCCTTTTTCAGAGTAGCGACATAAAACAAGATCACCGTCATTAATACCCGCCTTATTCATAGAATCACCACTGGCGCGCAAAATAAAATATTTTGCTCCGGGTTTAATTTTACTTTTATCTACCATTATTATTTCTTCAATATTATTTTCTCCCAGCAAAGGCTCGCCACACGGCGCAGAACCCACTAGAGGAATTTCTATCATTTCAACGATATATGGAGACAAGACAATCTTATTTACATTTTTTTCTTTTTCTTCAACAACTGCTATATCTTTTAACTGATCTCCAAAATATTTTCTTAACTTCTCATCAACAACATAAATATATGTTCCTTTTATGCCGCGTGTGAGCAAAGTTTTATAAATATTAATAATATACTGCTTTAGCTCTTCGGGTCCGGTTATAGACCTTTTTCCGTTAATGTCTTTGTACTTCTTTTCATCTACGATCAAAGTCTTTGTTTTTTCATCATAGGAGAGCTCAGGACCGATAATTACTCCAACGTAATTTAAATCATAACCTTGCACTGTATGTATACAACCCACTTCATTTACAGCATTCGGAGAATTAACCCAGTCAATATTGGTACTATTCCAAACAAGTTTTAACCCGTCTATTTCTATGTCGTGACCTTCTTTGCCACCTTTAGTACTCCAGGACCAGGCATAACCCGCTACTATTCTTGCTAGCTTATGTTCAGTATTTTTGCTTTTAATATCTTCCACCATGTTGCGTATGTCACCATACATTTTAAATTCGTAATTTTTTATTTCAGAGTTTTTAACTTTTTTGGCATTTAGAAGATCGTCAACAAATTGTAAATAATCCTCTCCTCCTTCTACTCTCATCTGGCTGGTAAGCTCGTAGTTAGTACCATTAAGTTTAGTAAAATCTTCAGGGCGTATATCACCAGGAACTACGCTTTGGTTTTTATCATAAAAAAATATAAACTGTTTAGCTGAATTCATAATCCAATCAAGCTGTGTTGCATCTTTTTTAAAACCTAATTTTTTATTAGTTTGGTCGTAGGAACCAAAATTTGCCAAATTTACTCTACGGCGCAACCTATGAGTTTCATCTACCAGCAAAAGATCATATTCACTTTTTGTAACATCGTTCGGGCCTATAATCATACTTGATTTCATTTTTGGAACGCGTCGCAACACTCGCTGTAGGGTCTTGCGTAATCCACTCATTGGCACCACTAATGCTATTTTTAAATGTTTAGTTTCTTTTTCTTCCATTAGGTGTTTCAACAAATATAGAGCAAGGATAGATTTGCCAGTACCAGGCCCACCGTTCACTATATGCACTTTTGTATTTCCTTTTACTATACTTTTTTCTAGCTTTCCAGCCACCAACAACTGATCTTCGGTCAAAGCTTTATAGGGAGAGTATTTAAAAAATTCACTATTTTTAATATCTTCTAGATTATTTTTTACAAGATCTTTTTTCTGTAATTCCGGCCAAATTGCTTTGAGCTTAGCTAAATATTTTTCTTTCTCATAATAATTATGGTTTATTAGGCCCCCATTTCCATTTTGCAATTTAAATCTTCCGTCCGCTGAAATATATTGTATTAAAAGAGACTCAAAATCATACGCCGCTGACATATTAAATTCTTCGTCTGTAAGAATATGGATCTTTTTTAAACGAGCTCGTTCTGGGTTTTCAAAATGCTGTTTACTTCGACTGTATACACTAGTGGTTTGACCAATATACATTTCCTTGTCTCCTTCTTGGATATAAACTACCGGCCAATTCAACCCGAAATGATAACTTTTTAACTCATAAAGTTTATCTTTTTCAAAGGGAAATGTCTGAATTTCGGTCATAATTAAAGTTTGTTGTATTTTTCACTCCTGCCTTTAAATTTTAATACTGGATATTTTTGAGAATTAATTTTCATTTTTTCATTAAATGCTTTTTTTAGGTCAATCTTTAAATCATGTGAAATAGTAAGCAGCCAATACAGGGTATCGGCTAGTTCGTGAGAAATTTCTTTTCTGTTTTCTTTTATATATTTCTCAAGCTTCTTGCCATTTTTCCATTGAAAATGCTCCAATACTTCACTAGCCTCAAGAACTAAAGACAACGCCAAATCTTTGGGGTTGTGAAACTGCTTCCAGTCTCTGGCATCACGAAAGGCTGTTATTTTCTTTGTTAACTCCTTTATATCTGACATGAATTCACTTCTTCCAATCCTTAATCTGAATCCCGCCGCGGATTTTTTTCACGACCACTTTCTGGCGCTCCTTCCACCCCAATTTATTTAAAAATTCCACGGGAATAGAAACCGAGTGGCTGGTGCCATTTTTCGTAATTTTCCTTATATTCCTTTGACTGTATTTCTTGTCCGCCATACGTATTCGTATACGTATATCCTACTCTTAAAGAAGCAATTTGTAAATTTACAAATCCCGTTAGAGGTAGAGGGTCGCTAGAGCCCTCGCGAACTCTAATGGGACCCCAACCCCAGCAATAAGTACAACGCCGCCCGCCCCCAAGTCGGACTTGGGGGCGGTGGGGGCCATTTACCCATGCAACAAGCAGTCGCAGGGTTTGTTTTTGAGGATTACTTTTTGCTCTTTGAGGGTGTTTATGAAAACTTTTTGGCTGCCAGAGCCCATCGCGAGCTTCCTCGTAAGCGGTGTGTGATGAGAATATCCGCGAGCGGAAAATTCTTTTACCAATGCTTCGTGGCGCAAGAAAAGCGCTTTCGCCTTCCCTACCCAGCGCAAAGTTTCCGGATGGCGGGAATAACCGCCCCGCGCTTTATGTTTGGTCAAAATATTCCAAAGGCCGTGCAGTTCGCGGTGCTCCGCGAGTAAATGCTTTCGGCACAAATGTTTCGGGTGTATGTCCCAGACTCGCATAAAATAATTTTAGCACATTCCACTCTCCCTTTTTCTGCTTTAGCCGACTAAGGTACTTTACTCAACTAAAGTAACTAAGAAACAGAAAGACCGCCCCAGGAGCGCGAGGCGATCTCCCTGTGGGCGGCCGGTGATTCTTCCTAATGAAACAGTCTAGAAAGTACCCCGAAGATCAGGGTCGCGACGAGCAAATACATCGTGGCATACGCCGTGATGACATGCCCGACAGGCGCGGAGAGCGACGTATCCTCCGTGCCTTTCGACCGGTGAAGCTTCCATCCAGAGATACCTGCATAGAACAGGCAGAGGAAGAAGATTCCGCCGATGAGGAGATGGGTAATGTAGAGACCACTGAAGGTCTCCTGCTGCGCTCCGCGGATGGCCACGAGGACCACCAACACGATTCCGCAGAGCATGGCGAGTGCTCCCACCCGCCGATGCCAAAGGCCTCCTCTCTTGGTGAAAAACATCTGGTAAGCCAGAACTACGGCGATGACTACCGAAGCGAGTCGCAGTGCGATGTCTACCATGCGCTTAATCTCCCTTTCATTTCATTCACAACAAAAAACTGTATCGAGCTGACGATACCATATCTTTACAAAAATTCAAGTTACAGTTTATTGTTTCTTCGCGAAGCCTTCGATAGAGACCCGCCCCCAAGTCCGACTTGGGGGCGGGCTTTATTCCGCAAGGACTGTCCTTGCTAGTCAGGCTTCACCGTACTCATATGTTGCCGCTGTAGTCTCTTCCACTATCATCTTCTCCGCTATCGTCTTTTGGCGTGATGTCTACTCCTTTGCCCATTTCCGGCCTGCGTTCGTTTCTGTCCTTTGGTATTGATGCATCGGGACGACCCGGCGGTTCTATCCGCAGTTCATCCTGTGGTCCTCTCAGCGGCTTTTTTTGCGGAATTGGTGCCCATGGTTTGTTTTCCATAATCTTATTGTATCACAATTTCTGGGCCGTCAATTTCGCATGCACCTACATAGGGGTTATGCGGCTTTTCTGAATTTTTTCTTACGGGCGGCCTGTTCCGGAAGCTCCCGCTTCGCCTCTTTGTAATCCGCCGTCGGAAAGTCGGCCATGTCGTTCACTTTGTGGCGCACATAGTAAAGCCGACGGTTCTCCGTGTCAAACCAGATGTCCGACATGCCGCCGTCAAATTGCGGGCCGTTAACCACGGTCGGGTCAAATTTAAAATATTTTTTCACTTCGCTGCCGAGATAGCTCAAAATCTTTTCATATTCCTTCGCCTCGCGGGTGACCTTTTTCCGGTCATACCCACCCACTATGACCGCGTCGACGGTGCCCGGCAAACAGCGCGCCTCCATTTCCGCGAGCCTTTCTTTCAAGAGCTCTTTAAAACTGACCATTTCGTCATCAAGGATTTCCGCCGGAGTCTGGTGGCTAATGAAAGAAACATTTTTGCCCGTCTCCCGGTCAATACCGACGACCACAAGTCCGGTGCACATCATGTAGCCGTGAGAACGTTTCGGCCCTTCGCCTATGGCAAGCTCTGCGGTATTCAGGTCTTTTTGATACCAGCCTCTCTTTTCCCGCCGCTGTGTTTCTTCCTGCGCCTCTACTTCTTTTTTGAGCTTCGTAAACTCCGGGCTACTGGCCGAGTCGGTAAACTTTCCCATAACGGACGCATAAATAGGCTTATTGCCGACGATGGAGGTGTCGAGGTGAGTACGCGGCTCCGGTATGTATAAATTCTCTTTCACTTTATTTATTCTCCACTTTGAAAGTAACCTTGGAGTTATCGGGAGAGATGCTCGCTATGGAGACGAGGAAGGTGTCGAATTGTTTAGGTGCGGCGTCGCTTGCGAGGTCGAGGGTTTGCTGCGTCGTGCCGGACTTTAGGGTTACATTTACGACCAGTCTCCCCGCCCAGATGCATTGCACGTCTTTCGGGCAGAGACTGTTTTCCAAAATTGCGTTTAGGGTGATGCTAAGTCCGTTCACATTCTTAGTCTCGCCGACGGCGACAGCACCTTCGGACTTTGTTTCATACTTCGTGTCGATTTTGGTCTCAGGTTTGACCGGAGTATTCGGGCAAGCGGCAAATTCGCACCTGGGTCCCTGTCGGCCCACAAACGAACCATCCGGGCAAGCGCGAGCTTCCATGGTGCAAGCCACCGGCTGCTCCCCTCCCGGCAACACGGCCTTGGGAACACCCACAAAATACGCCGCGGCCGCAGTGGCCCCCAGAGCAATAATGATTGCGATTGTTATGTAAGTTTTTTTCATCCCGTTAGAAAATTAAATTAATAATATTATACCCATTAGTAACGTTCGTAGATTTTCTAACGGGAGTCATAAAAATATTATATCACAACCCCGCGCGGCGGGTTTTTTAGTCCCTCACGAAACCGCCGGACTGAAGCGCGAAAAAGCCTGCGTACACTCCGCCCGTCTTGTGCACCAACTCATCGTGTGTGCCTTCCTCGACTATTTTTCCGCCATCGAAAACAAGTATCCGATCCGCGTCCCTGATAGTGGACAGGCGGTGGGCAATCATGATGGAGGTCTGGCCGTGAGTCAGTGTGTGAATGGCATCCTGCACCGCTCGTTCGCTCGACGAGTCGAGTGAACTGGTGGCTTCATCTAAAATTAATATCGGTCTCCGCGTAAGTATGGCGCGGGCTATGGCTACCCGCTGGCGCTCCCCGCCGGAGAGCTTGATGCCTCTTTCGCCGACCAAAGTCTCGTACTGCCGCGGCAGGGTCATTATGAAATCATCTATGTTCGCTTTGGCTGCGGCCTCCCGCACTTCTTCGGTCGTTGCCTCCGGCCTACCGTAAGCAATGTTGTCCCGAATGCTCCGGTGAAAAAGTATGGGGTCCTGAGGTACAAGCGCGATGGCGCTTCGTAAGGATAACTGCGTGACCCCCGCGATATCCTGCCCGTCGATGGTAACCCGGCCGTTTTGCAGGTCGTACAGGCGCTGCACAAGGCGGACGAAGGTCGTTTTGCCACTGCCGGAATGACCCACGAGCGCCACGCGTTCGCCGGGCTTGATGGCCACGGATAAATTTTCGAGTGCGGGCGTTTCCTTGCCTGGGTAAACGAAAGAAACATTCTCAAGATTGATGCCGCCCGCATGTACCTCTAAAGCTTTCGCCCCGGCTCTGTCCGCCACGTGCGGCTTCTCCCTCATGAGGGCGATAACCGCATGCAGGTCGTAAGATGCTGTGAGCAGATTTTTGATATTCTCGCCGATCTCGCGGATGTAGGACTGCATGATGGTATAAGCAAGGATGAGATACGCCATATCGCCGATAGTCGCCAAGTCATTTAGAAAATACCATGTGCCCCCGCCCAAAAGAAGCGCGAGCATGCCGCCCAAAAGTATCTGTTGCATGAAAGCGGTAATATTGCTCCGGAGATACGCGCGAAGATTCTTTTTCCGGAGCGACTCGGTGGTAACAGCGAAGCGCCCAATCTCGCGAATTTCCTGAGCGTAGCTTTTAGTAGTGGCGATGCCGCCCACACTGTCCGCCAAGTGCGCGCCAAAAGCATCTTCGGCGTTTACATATTCCTCTTGAGCGGGTCCGGCATACCGCAGCACCATAACCACGCTCACTATCATGACCACCACGACATATACGGACAGGAGCGCCGCCAGCGCCGGAAAACGGAAAGCGAGAAAGATGATACTAAGCAAGACCACGGTAAAAGTGGGCAAGAGGCGGATCAATACTTGGTCTTCGAAGGTCTCCATCTTGTCGCGGGCACGCTTGATCTTGGTAATGATACTGCCGGTGAAAGCATTTACGAAAAAATGCTCCGACAGACTCTCCACGTGTATGAAGGCGTCGTTAAGTAAAGAGTTAAAATTTTTTGTCTCAAACACGTTGTACACAAGGTACATAGTGTTAAAGAGTATGGTGTAGGCAAAGTAATATAAAAGAAAAACAAGGAGGGCGTAAAGTATCGCGTCAGTTCCGAGGCCTAAGCGGATGGCCTCGAAAAAAGCGGACAGGACGCGCGGCAGATTGGTCTCAAAAAGCACCGCTGCTCCTAAAAGTGCAAAGATTACCGTGAGCCGTCCGGGCTGCCGCCGCCAGTAGCCAGCCGCAAATCTAAGAACGTCAAAAGGCGTCGTGCGTCTTTTTGGTCTTGCGGTGGTCATCCAAAAATTATATCACGCCCTCTTTATATACTTAATATGGTTTTTTTGTTTACTGTCCCAAACCTGTCGCACCCTTTAGGTCGATGCCCGCACCTGCGCCCGTTGCGCCTTTGAGCATCGCCTCGAGATCAACGAACTCCACCCCTGCAGGCAAAGTGAACTTGGACGCATCCATGCTCCATGCCGAGCAGGAGTAATCAACCTGCGAATCCAGATCTACGGATTTATTTACTTCCGCCTGGGCACTTGCGTCCGCCGCCGCGCTCGCTTGTGCCTGTGCGTCCATTTTTATTTTCACTCCCTGTCCGCCGCCGGTCCAGCCATACATATAGCCATCCTTGGTAATCATGCTCGAAGTCAATCCTGCGGCTTTAAAATCGCCGCGCATCGCGCCGTTCGCGGCTATGTATACCGTTCCGGAAGAGGCCGTGCCTCCTGAGGTGCTCTCAAAAGTGCACATGACATTCTTGCCCATGCCCATGAGCGAGCGTAGGGAACCTTTGGCATTTACGCCAAGATTGGCATTCGCATTTGCGTTCACTTCCGCCTCCGCATTTGCTTGAACCTCGGTATCCACCTTGGCCGCTTTCTTTTTTGAAACTACATACGTTCCCCCGCCGATAGCGAGCACAGCCACTATGGCTATAATAATAAACGGCGCAAAACCTGCCTGCAAATCTCTTTTAGTCATATTTATTTTTAAGATTACGAACTTATTAATATGTTTATTTTACCAACAACCGCCGAGCTTAGGCAAGCTCATGCGCAAAACGCCCCGATATATCGGGGCGTTTTGTTTGGAGAGCCGTTCTCTGGTTACTTGAGCGGGTTTTCGCCCCGAATTATCCGAACGAGGAAAATGATTATGGCAATCACGAGAAGTAGGTGGATAAATCCGCCCATGACCGGAAAGCCGATGAATCCAATGAGCCAGAGGATGATAAGTATGGTTGCAATTGTAGTAAGCATAAAATCTCGGTTATTCTTTTAATTTTAATTAATTGACTGGCGCGGGTTCGCTGCCGCCTGTGCCGTTATCGCTCGGAGCAGGTAGATTTACATCCACATTTATGCCTCGGTTATCCGCCGGTGCGGGAGCGCGAAGCGCAGGCAAGGCATACACAAAGAAGAGCACGATGAGCACAATAGCGACAAGCACCCCGAGTATGAGCCCCACGCCCGAACTGTCAGAGCTGCCCCCGTCATTTTTTATTACTGTTGTCATGATTTTTAATATTTTCTAATTTTTTAAATTCGACTATCTACTCTGCCGTACCAAAAGTCGATATATTACACCCCTACCGTGAGTCCCGTTTATAACGCGTATTTTCAAACGCGCCGGTTACTTGGTCAAAGAATCCAAATCTGCCGAAACGCAGGCGAGAAATTCTTCTGTTTCCGTCCATCCGCATTTGCCATCGCCCTGCCGTTCGCAGGTAGCCGTAGTAAAGCATGCGTATTCGGGGCGATACTCACAGTTGGAAACCGCGCCCGGTTCGTCGGAACAAATGGTCTGGCTGCAGCCGCCGACATAGCAGCCATCCAGCACTACCGGACCCGGCGCTCCCTCTTCTACATATAGCGTACCGTCCGGAGTACGGCACTGGCGGGGGTTGCTCTCCTGTACGGGATAGCCCGCATCTGCGCATTCTTGAAAGTTTGTAACGAAGGAAGCCTCGTTGTCCGCGGGTTTTTTATTGGTCTCATACAGCCAATAGCCCAAAACCGCGACTACGATGACGCTCACCACGGTCCACATAATCTTTTGATTTTTATCCATCCCGTTAGAAATCATACTATCCGTACATAAATTACTTTAATATAAAGATAGTCGATTGTTGTTATTTTTATAATTTTATCCCGTTTTGTAAATTTCTAACGGGATCCATAATTTGTCTGTTAAAAAAAATTTATAATTTGTTAATCCTTTTTATATTAGACGAACAACTCATGCTTTTATGACTAGCTTCCATCGCCGCGGAAACATTTAAGGCGCATAAGTCTCGGCATTGCGGCTCGGTCCGGAAATCGGAATAGGCTCTCCCAAATATTTTGGCTGGCGGTGAAATAGGACATCCAGCACAGCCTTCTCGTCCGCCAGCGCTTCACGGATATAATTTTTTATGGAAACCCGCCGGCTGTCCGCAGCATATGCATAAGTCTCGAGGGGAAGCGACCGGCCGATAAACACCGCGCGCGGCAAATGAAACGCCTGCGAAACGACAATGACAGAACTCGCCTCGAAAATTTCTTTGGCGCGGTACATGGAACTGTAAGTATCAAAACCGGCATGGTCGAGATATATATTTTCATCCGGAATACCTTCTGCCAATAGATAGTTTCGCACAGGATTTACTTCGTTGTAGTAGATGGTGCTGTTGTCGCCGGACACGAGAATTTTGCCCGCACGTCCCGCGCGGTAAAGCTCGATAGCCGCCTTGACCCGGTCTTCAAATAGCGGCGAAAGCGAACCACCAGACAAGACGGACGCGCCGGGAATGAGAATCGCCTGCGCTTTAGGTACATTCCCGATATCTTTATGAATATAGGCCTTCGTTTTTGTATAAATAAAAAGGTTGGTGAAAAATATCAGAAGCATGAGCAGAGCTGCCGTGTAAAAAATATAGCTAAACAACCGTTTAAATGCGGATATCATAGGAAATATAATTATACAGGATTAGTCTGCCACTGTCCCGCACCTCAAGTTTAATTCCGCGATATCCGCTTGAGTGAGTTTTAGATTTTCGCTTTCGTTCAATTCGTACATGATAGCCTCGGAGTCTGCCACGTGGTCGAGGGAAAGAGCATGACCCAATTCATGTGCAAGCAAACGTACTAGTTCGCTTCGATTTTCAAATTCGTAAATATTTATTTCCCTTTCCCTGCCCTCCGCGACATACAGGCCCTCTTCGAAAGTTTCGCCGCGGGAATCGTTTACAGTATTATAATCTTCGACGGATAAATTGAGCTTTTTGGCGAGCGTGTTTAGCTCCGAAACCAATGCATTCACTTCCTCCGCGGTTTTATTGAGCTCGGACTGCCTTTTCTCGAGCACGGCTGCCGCTTGCTCCAAAGCGCGGCGCTCTATGCCCAGTTTTTCAAATTCCCTGTCCGGCGCGCCGCCTTTGTTGTTCCAATATTTCACTTGCGCCTCGTAAGCATCCTGCCTTTTATTGAAAGGCCCGATGTCCGCTTCCAAATCCCTTTTTTCTTTCTCGTACTGCCGCCGGAGCGACTCGAATTCTGAACGCAAAATATCATAGGACTCCTGATTGTCTTCTAGAACGCTGCCTATGCGTCCGAGCTTAGTGGTAGCTTCCTGCCGGTAATCATATATGAGGTTCATTTTTAAAACATCCGTCGCATCATCCTCCGGCGAGTATGTAAAAAGCTCGCGGCCCCGGGCTTCTTCCCAGATAGCTTCGGCGTCTGCTATCGCATCCAAAAAATATTTTTCCGTAATCTTAAACTGCGGCGCAAAATCTCCAAGCGCGTACGGTATCGGCTCCATGCAGGGCTTCGGCGGAAAAAAATATTCCCGCGACTGATACCCAAAAGCACCCAAGGCGGCAATAAGAAATATGAAAGTTAAAAACCGCTTCATTAAATTACTTTTCGCTTAAAGTATATCGATCCAAAATCGCTTCAAACATGAGAGGTGCGACTATGGTCGCGTCCGACTCGATGACAAACATGGGCGTATCCTTGGTGAGCTTGTCCCAAGTTATTTTTTCGTTAGGCGTGGCGCCGGAATACGAGCCGTAAGATGTGGTGGAATCCGAGATTTGGCAGAAATAACCCCAAGGTTTGACCGGCTTCTTTAGGTCATACTTTATGGAAGGCACGACACAGATGGGAAAATCTCCGGAGATACCGCCGCCGATTTGGAAAAACCCAAGTCCCGGACCGTCCTTAGCGAGCTCCTGATATTGGTCATAAAGATACATCATGTACTCCACTCCGGTTTTAACCACCGACGGGCTCACTTCGCCTGCTTTGCAGTACCCTGCAAAAATATTTCCCAGTGTAGAATCTTCCCAACCGGGCACTACCATCGGCAGATTTGCCTTGGCAGCTTCGAGGAGCCAGCAATGCTCGGGGTTGCCTTCATACCCGCCTTGACTCGCAGTCCCAGGCGAGGCAGGTTTTCCTTTGAGTTCATCCGACAAAAGTATCTGGTAAAAATATTCATGCGGGAAATAGCGCTCGCCTTTGGCCTCGGCTTCTTTCCACTTTTTTAAAATGATGGGTTCGACAACGCGAAAAGCTTCTTCTTCTGGAATGGAGGTGTCGGTGACCCGGCGATGGCCGGCTTCTAAAATTTTCTGGTCGTCTTCTTTGGTGAAATAGCGGTAATCCGGATAATCGAGATAGCTCTCATGTGCCACCAAGCGAAAGACGGATTCTTCGAGGTTCGCTCCGGTGCAGGATATAATGTGAAGCTTCTTTTCTTTTATCATAGGCGCAAGCGTGACACCGAGCTGAGCGGAAGACATGGCCCCCGCCATGGCGAGCATCATCCTGCCGCCCTCTGCGAGATGTTTTTTATATGCCAAAGTCGCGTCTTTCATGGCGCGGGAATTAAAATTGTGAAAAAGTTTTTGGAATAAATCCAGAACGGTAATTTCTTTTTTCATATGATTTATGTTCTGGTTGTAATTATACAAAACAAGACGCTCTAGTCAATTAAAATGCTTATTTTTGCTCCCTATTATAAACAAATTCAGAACTTCAGTTTAGCGGAATTGAAAAGTATTGTAGTATAAATGAAAAGCTATAAATCAATATGTTTTTTAATTATTTCGTTTATCTGGTCTAAGGATTCTTCATCTCCAGGTGCATTTTCAATAAAAAGTCCGATTTGTCTCCAGTAGGTATGTGTTGAACCTCCCTGTGCATCATCCAAAGACGCTATTGTTTTATTAAATTTAGCATTTATTTCTTCGCAAATTCTTTTGATTAACTCCTTGTCTTTTATATCGTTGCCCCCACCCTTATAATCATAATCTGCATCAATACCAAATAAATAATAAATGCCTGTGGGATTTTTTTTGATTCCTATAACTCTACCATCTTTACTTTCAAGCCGATCTGGGCAACGGTCAATTAAAATAGCTTTGTCTATTTCTCTCTTATTCATCCCTCCTCCAAATTTATAACCAAAATATTCCATTGCACGATGGAAATCAAATCTATGAGTATCCATAGCAATTACCTTTTTCACCAACTCTTTCAAACATTCCTCAATTGAAAAGTCTTTTAAAGAAAAAGCCAAACTCCTTACCTCGTGGGGTATGACTACCAAAATCTCGCTGATTAGAGTTTGAGATGGAAATCCTTGAACTGCTGCTCGTATTTTTTCAATTTTTTCAGTCAAAGCCAACTCTTCATTTAGAAATTCGTTGTAGGCCTTAGCTAGTGCACTCATTACTTCTCTCGAACATGCCAACATAGAATTTCTTGATTTTTCCTGTTTTTCTAAATCCTTCAGAGCTTCTAGCGGCATCTCTGATTTCAGTATTTGGCGAGCAAAATTATATCCATAGATACGATCAGCGGGTGCATAAGAGCTAGTTTCTTTAACACCAGATGCGTATACCTCAAGTCCATCGGTTTTACTTTTTATAATAATAAAGGCTTTCTTGTATTGAGTTAATCTGGCAAGGTCTTGAGTTGCTCTTTCTGATTCATAAATATAAAAAGGTGTTTCTACGATAAGACCGTGTCGCCCTTCTTCTCTAGAAACTTGTTCTTCAACAGACGTGGCTTCTTCGATAAGTCTGGAAATATATGAGTCTTCATAGCGCCCAAATTGACGAGAGGAATAAGCATAATCAGTTTCTGCTTCAACTACACTTGTTAGAGAATTGTTCTCTGTGAATACTCCGCTTGGATGAGATTCTAGAAACCGCTTTATGATTCCAGAATATTTCTTCTTTCTTTCTATCAAATTTGATTCAGGGCCTGTTCCAAGATTTACACCTTCTGTCATAGTTTTATTATACCACGAGCTCTAGCCCTACTCGGCTTGTTTTTAAAGCCTAAATATGCAATAATGACTCTCATGAGTTTAGTGCCTATAATCTTGCCTTATGCGCAGATAATAGTTTCGGTGATTCTCGTAGCGTCGATACTGCTTCAGCAGTCGGCCGCAGGCGTAGGCGGAGCTTTGGGCGGAACAGACGCGGGGAGCTTCCATCAGACCCGTCGCGGATTTGAAAAGTTTCTTTTCTACCTGTCTTTGGTATGCGCCATCCTTTTTGCTTTATTTGCATTTTTGTCTATAATTGCGAAGTGAACGAGGGACGCAGAGCTTGCTCGGCTGTCCCGAGCGAACGAGTTGATTATATTGTATTAAGTTATATAATTATTGGGTAAGAGCCCGCACTAGATTTTTTTGATTGCATTTTATGGATCTTAATAATAAGACGAGCCGGTTTAATACTGGTAAATTGCCTACAAAAGAAAAGATAAATGCCGCCATCTCCGCTTTCTCCAAAAAAGAGCGGGTGCTTTTTGGCATTTTTGTCGTGGTGCTCCTCATAAGCTCCGTGGCCCTCATCCAAATATTGAACAAATCGCTCATGACCGAAGTGCCGCTGTCCGGCGGTTCTATTTCGGAAGGCATCGTGGGCACTCCCCGTTTCATAAATCCGGTTCTGGGCAGTTCCCCCGCCGACCTCGACATGGTCTCTTTGATTTATTCCGGCCTGATGCGGAAAAATGCGCAGGGCGAGCTCATACCGGACTTGGCCCTAACGCACGAAGAATCGGACGACGGACTGACCCACATATTTACCCTAAAAGAAAAAGTATATTTTCATAATGGCGAGCCTGTCACTGCGGACGATGTGATATTTACCATTGACCGAGTCAAAAATTCGATTATAACCAGTCCCGAAAAAATAAACTGGGAAGGCATCACGGCGGAGAAGCAGGATGACCGTACCGTGACATTTACCTCGCGCCAGCCAAATCCAAACCTGCTCGAAAATGCAACGCTCGGCATCATGCCCAAAGCTCTCTGGGAAAATGATTCTATGGAATTAAACGAAGCCAACACAATGCCCATAGGTTCTGGGCCTTATATGATAAAAGATGTTTCCAAAGAATCCAGCGGACTGATAAATTCTTATCATTTGGTCGCTTTCGACCGTTTCGCGCTCGGAAAGCCTTATTTAAGAGAATTGTTTTTCCGATTTTATCCCAACGAGGAAGAGATGATAACGGCGCTCCGTGAGGGCAAGGTAAACCAAGTCAGCTCCATCTCTCCCGCAGTGGCGGACACACTTTTGGACGAAGGCTACCGCGTAGAATCCGAAATGCTGCCCCGCGTGTTCGGTCTTTTCTTCAATCAAAACCAAAACCAGCTATTTCTGGACAAAGACCTCGCAATCGCCATAGATCTCGCCATTGATAAGGAAAAAATAGTGAGAGAGGTACTCTTTGGATACGGTGCCGCGATAGCGGGACCCATACCGTCCGACCTCCTGCCGGCGGAAGAAGAAGCAACAACTGAAAAAACCGGACGCGCGGAGGTCATAGAAAAAGTAAGGGATATCCTGACAAAAGACGGATGGGCCGACGGCGAAGAAGGCTATCTCGTTAAAACCACAACGACAAAGAATAAAAAGACATCGGTCACGCTTGAATTTTCGATTTCCACTGGTAATGCTCCGGAGCTTGTCGCCGCAGCGGAACTCATCAGGCAAGATTTGGCGGCCGTAGGCATCAAAGTGGACGTGAAAACTTTTGAGGTCGGCAACTTAAACCAAAGCGTGATACGCCCCCGCAAATACGACGCGCTGCTCTTTGGCCAAGTCATAAACCGCGAGTCAGACCTGTACGCGTTCTGGCATTCTTCCCAACGTAAGGATCCGGGGCCTAACGTGGCTATGTATACAAACGCCCGGGCGGACAGCTTGCTGGAAGACGCATTTATCACCATTGACCCGAAACTACGGGCGCAAAAGTACGCGCAATTCGCAGCCGAGGTAAAAAAAGATGCGCCGGCCGTATTTTTATACAGCCCCGATTTGATTTACTTAACGGTAAAAGATTTGAAAGGGCTCGCCTTGGAGCACATCGTCTCCCCCTCTGATCGTTTCAATAATATTTACTCCTGGTTCACCAAGACAGAGAACGTTTGGAAAATATTCGCAAAAAATTAATCCGCATTTTTAATACCGCTACGGCGGACAAGCACTTACAAAGACAATGACAAAAAAAACCAGACTAACTTTCAGCTCCCTCAGCATCGATGAAAAAAACGCGCGGGAGGCTTCGCAGGCAGGAGCGCCCGCGGCCGAAAGAACTCCGAGCCATCCCGCTCCGACAGGCGGACAAAGACATTTTGATAAGAAAAGGCAGCCTAAAAGCTCCACTTACCAGTATTCAAAAAGCGGCGACCGACGCGGCAGCGGACGCCCTTATGCCAACAAAAACAACAAGGACAAAGGCTCAGCCGAGTCCCGCGCGCACGTTCCGCCGCCGGAAGAAGGCGTAATCCGCGTCATTGCCTTTGGCGGCGTGGAAGAAGTCGGCCGCAACATGCTCATAGTGGAATCCGCGAAAGACCTTCTGGTCTTGGACTTGGGATTTCATTTTATCGACGAAGAAGAAGCTATGGGCGCAGACTATACTCTGCCCAACTTCAAATATCTGGAAGAACACAAAGATAAAATCCGCGCCGTAATCGTAACTCACGGACACCTCGACCACATCGGAGGAATTCCGTTTATAATGGAACGCATCGGCAATCCGCCTATTTATACCCAATACCTGACCAGTTTGATGATTAAGAAAAGGCAGGAAGAATTTGTAGGCAAACCGCCCCTCGACATACGGGTAGTGGATGAGGATGCCAAAGTAAAATTTAATGACCTGTCCCTGGCCTTTTTCCCGGTGTACCATTCCATTCCGGACTCGATGGCCGTCATCATCGGTACGGAGTACGGTAACGTCATAGTTTCCGGCGACCTAAAGCTCGAACACGACGGCGGCATACCTACACCCAAAGAAGAAAAGAAATGGACCGCCTTGGGTAAACAAAAAAACCTTCTGCTTATCGCGGACTCCACAAACGCCGAAGTGCCCGGCTTCTCCGTTTCCGAACGCGAAGTTCAAAAAACCATCGAGGGTATCATAAAAACAAATAAGGGCCGGCTCATAATAGGCACGTTCGCTTCGCAATTCGACCGCATGATAAAGATAGTGGATATATGCGAGCGCTACAATAAAAAAATAGTGGTGGAGGGCCGAAGCATGAAGTCCAATATCGAGATAGCCAAACTCGCGGGACTCATGAAACCCAAAGAAGGCACTTTCATCGAAGCGCAAAACATGGATGACTATCCCCCGGACCGGATAGTAGTCATAGCCACCGGAGCCCAAGGCGAAGAATTCGCGGCGCTCATGAGGATGGCCATCAACAACCACAAATACATAAAATTGAATTCCAGGGACACAGTCATCTTTTCCTCTTCCGTAATTCCCGGCAACGAAGTCAACATCCAGAAATTAAAGGACAACCTATACCGGCACGACCTCAAACTCATACACTACGGCATGGCCGAGGTTCACTCCGGCGGACACGCCCGCCAAGAAGATTTGGTCTGGATAAACAAGACTGTGGGCGCCAAATTCTTCGTGCCCGGCTACGGACACCATTCTATGCTACGCCTGCATGCCCAGCTCATACATGAAAGAACCGGCCTACCCAAAGAAAATATCGTCGTGCCGGATAACGGCATGGTCATAGAAGTGGTGGATAAAGGCAGCCGCCTCACGGTCAGAAAAGAAAAAGCGCCTGCGTCGCTCATGGTGGTGGACGGGCTGTCCATCGGAGACATACAGGATGTAGTCGTCCGCGACCGAGTCATGCTCGCGCAGGATGGAATGTTCGTGGTCATCGCTCTGGTAGACCAGAAGACCGGCAAACTCAAAAAATCCCCGGACCTTATTTCCCGCGGTTTTGTGTACCTGAAAGAAAACCAGGAACTTCTGCGGCAGGTCAGAATCATAATCAAAAAATCCATCGAGGACGCGACCGCAAAAATGCATCCGATAGATTTCGACTACATCAAATCATCTCTGGGAGAAAATGTGACCAAATTCCTATACCAGAAGACCGCAAAACGTCCCGTAGTCATACCGGTCATACTGAACGTGTAATGAATCCCGTTAGAAATAGCGGACGCAGAAAGACAGATAATGTATGAAATACATAAGAGAAATTATTAACAATAAAAAGAGGGGCAGGGAGTATGTGTCCGCGTCCTATTTCTAACGGGATGAAAAATAACCGAAAAATAATATACTTGGCGGGTTTTCTGTTTGCTCTGCCTATCGCGCTCATGTCCTACATAAACTCGAGCTTTCTTTCCACGTTCGTGGGCGGAGAAAAGATGGGACTCGCGTATGCCATGGCGTCGTTTGCATCCATTGCGGGACTCCTCGTGGCGCCGCACGTCCTGCGGCGCATGGGCGGATACAAATTTCTTCTCCTAGTAATCGGTCTCGACGCTTTAACTGTTCTTACTTTTGTCCTCGCCAAACAGGCTTGGATGATACTGGCAGCATTCATTCTAGGCTTCGCTTTGAACATGATAATTGTGTTCACTCTGGACGAACTACTGAAAATATTTACCGAAAAATCCGGAACCGGCGGAGCGCGAGGGGCATACCTCGCTCTGGCAAACCTCGCATGGATAGGAGCGCAGGGAGTATTTGTGTTTGCTTCAATCGAAGGTGTTTTTTCCTTCCGGATAATATATGCTTTGGCGTTTGTAATATTGGTCTCATTCTTCTGTCTCGTATTCCTAAAGCTTAAAAATATTCCGGACCCGAAGTACGACCACATCAAGGCTCTACGTTACGTAAAAAGTTTTTTTAAAAGGAAAAATCTACGCCGGTCATACTTTCTGAACCTGCTGCTGCAGCTGTTTTATTCGGTTATGGTCATATATACGCCTATTTACCTCTCGGTTCACATGGGCATGAGCTGGAAACAGATCGGTATAATATTCGCCATCATGCTTACGCCCTTTACGCTCTTGCCGTTTATGGAAGGCATGTACTCGGACAAGGTGGGCGAGCGAAAAATGATGATGTCGGGGTTTCTCATCGCCGGAGCGGCAACGCTTTCGATATTTTTTATCCGCAATCCGGAAATTTGGATGTGGGCGTTGGCTTTGTTCTTGACCCGCGTCGGCGCCGCAACAATAGAGACAATGAACGATTCTTATTTTTTCAAACACATCACACCGGAAAACGAAGAGTGGGTAGGCGTATACCGGAGCGCGCCCGGAGTGGCCTACATCATCGGACCGCTTTCGGCACTCGCAATATTTGCTCTGGTTCCCTCTTTTAACTATATCTTCATCGTGCTCGGCACGCTTATGCTCTGGGGCATTTATCTGGCATCGACTATCAGAAAGGGCGACAAGTAGTTATTTTCGAGGACGAAGCAGCGCGTTTTTATAGATATGCGCTTTGTAGGGCTTGAGCCGCACAATCTTTACAGCAAGATTTTTTTGCTCAAGGTCTTTTTTTAGATTTTTTACGTAATCCTTCTGGTCGTAGCCCAAGGCGATAATGTCCGGCCGAATTTTTACAATGTGAGAAAGATAATCTACCAGTCCCCCGAGCACCACTCTGTCCAAAAGTTTGGTTTTTTTAAGAACCGCCGCCCTTTTCCTTTCATTTAAAACAGGTAGCTTGCCTTTGATTCGCAAAACATTCTGGTCCCGCGCGACCGAAACAATCAAAAAACCGTGGGCTGCCACATCCCTCGCCTGTTTGAAAAAATGAAAGTGCCCCGGGTGCAGCCCGTCAAAAGTACCGAAGGCCATGACCTTTGTTTGCTTACGTTTTTTGCGTTTTTCCACAGCCTTTTTTGACATACCTTTTTGTAAGTATATACTAAGTAAGTTCCTTTTAAAAAATTCAAAGAAATGGGTTGGGGAAACCGGTGAGATTCCGGTACAGTGCCGCTACGGTAAGTCCTGATGCGCCAAAAGGCGTTTAGGAACAAGTCCGACTACCATTCATTTCTACGTTGCCCCGTAGTGAGCTACGCTCTACTACTGGGGAGTCCCGAGCAGGATAATCTTCCATTTTTTGGAAGACCGTTAAATTCTGCTCAAGTTTAGTTGGCAGGATTTTTTCGTTTTATGAGCAGAAAAATACAAATTTTAATAGTAAGTATAATTTTCCTCTCCCTCGGCATCTGGATAGGGCAAAATATTTACGAACGAGCTGGGGGTAAAAGCGTCAGCGAGCCAATCTCTGCACAAGCCGACGGGCCAAGCAAAGCAATTCTCCAGCAGGAGAATATTCGTAATGAGTCCACTAACACTTTACCTGCCAACACTGATAAGTCGAAGGAAAATTCTAACCAACAAGTTCAATACAACCCCGCTATTTATCCGTCCGCCGATACCGCTCTCACGAGCACCACAGTAATTGCCGGCGAGAAGACAGTAGCTCTCTCTGTGCCCGCAGAAACCACTTTCTACGATGCACTTGTCGAATACAGAAACCGAGGCGAGATCGAATTTGCGGGTAAAAATTATCCCGTGCTCGGATTTTTCGTTACAAATATCGGGACTCTGCATGCCAGAGGCGGCTTGGATCTACTTTATTATATTAACGGCACGGAAGCGACTGTCGGCATTTCTTCCTATGTACTCAAGGATGGCGACGTCATTGAGTGGAAATTAGAATAATTAAAAAATATGAGCAAAAAGATATCCGTTTTCGGTTTCATAATACTAATAGCGCTCTTCTGGACCAGCGTATACATAACCCCAGCGCGAGCAGAGGAAACTGTTCCTCCTGAAAGTCCTGCAGAAGAAAACATTGTGCCGCCGGAGGAAGAAACGCTTGATGGGGAGGAGGAAGTTGGGGAAGAAACAGAGGCAGTAAATACACAAGCATTTGAGAGCGAGGAAAATATCGAAGAAGAGCTGGAAGAACCTACTCCCCCTTTGGCAGTGGAAGCGACAATAACACTCAAAAACGGCTGCGAAGTGAAGGACACGAACGATCTAACTCATTACTTCCCTCTCGCCAACTCCCCCAGCGAATACCTCGCTGTCTGCGCACTTTTCGAGGCTAAAGAGGAAGGCATTATCGAAGATTTCGAACTTATAGAATTTACGGGGGTCGGGCTTTTTGTTGACAGCATCAATGGCATCAAGGAGCCGGGCACTTTTTGGGCACTTTATTACAACGACGCGTTTGAAATGAACCACGGGATGATAGACTTGGCGCTCGCAGCAGAAGACTCCATCTCTCTCAAACTCACGTCATTTGCGGGTGAAATTCTCGATCAATCACTTACGCTTCATATCGGCACACTTGAAGATAAGTATAACAATATAATTCTTCCTGATCATTGCTCCGTAACCGATACTGATGGAATCGTGCATGAGTTCCCGGAAGAAACTTCGCCGAGCGAATTTCTCGCCATCTGTGCACTTACGGAATCACTCGAACAGGGATTTATAAGTGATGTAGATTTTGTTAATTTCAGCTTCGGACTTTTTGTGGATAATTTTGAAAACATAACAAAACCGGAAAATGCGTATTGGCAGTTTCGGCTCAACGTAGATTCCGCCAGCACCGGAGTAACTCAAGCAACACTTGGCACAGGCGACACCATTTCTTTCGTTCTGACAGTATTCAACCCAATAACTTCCGAAGAAGAAGCGGTGGAACCGATTCAATCTTTTGCGATACGTGTTATTGCACTTGAGAATCTGCCAGACGAAGAAAACGAGGGGGGCGAGGGCTCCGGAGGGGGTGGTGGTGGCTCAGAATCGCCAGAGTTTAGCGTCCCTGACGCAGTCGCATACCTAAAGAGCATGCAAGATGGCGATGGATCGTTCGCTGGTGAGGAATTATATACCGACTGGGCAACGATCGCGTATGTCGCGGCAAGCGTTTCGGGAAATTCGAAGAGTTCCCTGCTCGACTACTTAGAATCCAACAATTCGATAAGTTCCCTCATCACTGACAATGAGCGCCGCGCTATGGCCTTGCTCGCACTCGGAAAAAATCCTTATGACTGGCACGGAAAAAATTATATCCAAGCAATCATAGAAGAATTTGATGGCGAGCAATTCGGAGATTCAGATCTCGTCAATGATGATATTTTCGCCCTCCTGCCTCTAAGCAAGGCTGGCTACGATGAAGATGACGAAATAATTTCAAAAACAATCGCTTTCATATTGTCGGAGCAAAAAGGCAACGGGTCATGGGAAAGTAGCGTGGACGTAACTGCGGCGGCAGTGCAGGCGCTCGTGCCCTTCGACTCGGAAGATGGCGTATCTGATGCACTTCTAGACGCCGAGACGTATATCAGAGCAGAGCAAAAGAGCAATGGCGGCTGGGAAAATGTTTTTTCTACAAGCTGGGCACTTCAGGCGGAAGAAGCCCTGAATGCGTCCTGGAGTAATAACGGCAAGAACGGCCTAGATTACTTGGCATCCGCCCAAGATGAATCAGAAAACGGTGGTGCGGTATTATCTGAAGCAGAAGGTGTAGACAACGCAATCTGGGCCACGAGCTATGCCATTCCTGCTGGCCTCGGAAAAACATGGAACAATGTAATGGATTCCGTGTCTAAACCGAAAAATAATAATGATGGTGATGACGATAGTTCTTCAGGTTTGAACAACGATGACACAAACGAAAATGATACTGACACAGAGGGGGAAGTTCTCGGCGCAGAGACCGAACCGGAAACAACTATCCCGCTCACGAGCGTAGAATTTATACCAGTGGCAGCGGCCACCACAATCAACAACAATACAATGCCGCCACCGACCTACCACGCAGCAGCAGAAGAAGTAGAGGAGGTAGAAATACCCTCTGAGGTCAATACAGAAAATCCGACTACCCCTTCCGATACCGATGTAAATTCGGAACTTTTAAAATATTTTGCGCTGATCGCAGGTGGTGGAGCCGGACTTTCGCTCCTATACTTGGCCCTGAAAAATATTTTCGGGTTTTAAATGTAGGAAAAAAGTCCCGAGGGAACCCTTGGTAGGCGCGACGGCGCCGGACAGAGAAAATTTTTAGTAAAAAATTTTCGTGGTGAGTCTGGGACTTTTTTCCGGAATCGTATCTAGTACAAAAGCGACCAAACCCAAGGCGTCGGAATAGCGAGAAGCATGAGGAGTGCGCCCAAGAGCGCGAGGTTCTTGAAGAAATTTATATGTTCCCCCATACGCGCCATCGGTTCGGTTACTTCCCAGTACCGGTGCATTTTTACCAAAGTGCCGAGCAAGAACAACACTATAAGTAACACGGCGCACTGCACATATACACCAAGAATGATTCCCAGTCCACCCAAGAGCATCATGATTCCACTGATTATTACCGAAGCCTTCGGCGACGGTATGCCTTTGGACTGCGCATAGCCCGCAAGGCCATCCGCGTTCTTAAAATGGTTATAAGCATTCTGCAGGAAATATCCCCCCAGTAAAATTCTACCCAATAGAAATAGATAAAGCATGATTTTATAAGTTGTTAATAATATATTAAATTATACACCGACATTTAAAAATTTCAAGCTGAACTATTTCCTGAATCTAACCCAAAGCTTTTTAAAATAAGGCATCGACAATTGCTGGATGAGAAACGCCACTGCGGGCACTATGGCATTAAGCCAAGGATTTGGCACTTCGATAATTATAAAAAATATCGCAACCACTATGTAAGAGAAAATCGCGAGAAGAAGCCGCCTCGATGCGCTCGTCTCCCACGCTTTGTCCTGCTCCACTCCTCTGTTTCGCTCTTCAATTTTTTGTATCCGTTGTTCCAAGTTTTCCATAATAATTTTATTTAATTGATTTTTCTAATAAAAAACTGCATCCACACTTTTCCATAAGTATCAGCTATTAATTGAACTTTTACTGCTTCAAAACCTATATCTTTTAGAGTCTTTTGTATTTCTTCTTTTGTCCAATGTTTTCTAAAACGTTTTTCCGGTAAATCATAGCCTATTTTTTCTTCCAATCCTTCCTTGCTATCGTTAGACATGGTTGTGCCAATAAAAACAACCCCCCCCCGCTTAAAATAGAATGAACTTTTTTTAAAACTTCTATCGCGTCTTTTTTGGGAAATAAATGTATAAATGCAGAAAGATATATGC
>JALYJR010000007.1 GCA_030775165.1 bacterium
GTTATGGAGACAGACGGTGTAAATGCAGGAGTGATCACAATGGTAACAACTCTTGCGACGGGAATGATTCCCTCCATCTTCCAGGGATTTGTTATACGCCTCCGCAGCCTCTGCCTCATTCATGTAATTATTCCTTCTCCCGTTTTCGTCCGAGATGACGGCTTCTCAAAAAGACGAGAAGCGCTCCCCGATTTCGCGCGAGGAATTGCGGCCTCCTTTCTGAAAAAAGGAAGCTCCAGTTAAATTAAGTTGTCAACGAACTTTTAAACTCACAGAAGAACAGTTGGCCCCCTAAAGCAAAACACCAGCTAGAGGGCTGGTGTTTGGGTTGTAAGTTTTGGTTTTGAGAGTTATTTTACAGCGCAAATATCAGCCTTCCAAGTCGGAGGCTGAGAAGGAGCACAGAGTTATTTTTTCGCTGTATTTTATTCACCTTTTTAATATAACACATTAGCTCAATAATGCAAGTTTGCAACTAGCAAGGACGGTCCTTGCTAGTCTTTGTAAATCCGAAAGGAAAGGAAATTTAGTCACAGACAACTTGCCCGTCGCCACAGAGGGGGAATCGAGCTACAAATATTTTTCTGCTGAAAAATTTCGCAGCCCCGCCTCGGCACCGTCGCGCCTGCGGTCATTCGATTTCCCGCTTATGTACCAGCAATAAAAAATAGACTACCGTTCAGGTAGTCTATTTTTTATTGTGGAGATGGGGGAAATCGAATCCCCGTGCAGAAGGTTTTTGTCCAGAAGTCTACATGCGTAGCGCGCTTTTTGGTTTAAACCCTGAAATTAATAAGCGAGCCAAATATTTCACGGTCGATTCCCTTTGTTTTGGAGAGAAGTCGGGAAGCTCTTTCTCCTATCCCGATAATATTATGCCCCTATTCGTATATCGGAAGTCTACGGTAGGGACACCAGTTTTGGCTTACGCGAAAGCTGGAACTAGAGCAAAGTCGTTGACACCGAAGTATCCGCGAACTGCTTTAGTTGTGGAAGTCAATTTTGCAATTAACTATTGAACTAGGTTTTACGAGATTAAGTCCATGCTCGGCATGCATCGGGAGCAATAGGCCAACTGTCTATGCCTTGCATCCCCATATGGTTCTTATATTCGGCTGTTAACGTGCTTTGTGCTCTCGCCTGATTTCGCGATCAGCTTCGCGTTTTTTTATTGTTTCGCGTTTGTCGAATTTTTTCTTGCCTTTGGCAAGCGCGGCGGAGACTTTTATTTTTCTGCCTTTATTATACACTGCGAGAGGCACGATTGTCAAACTTTTATTTTTGCCGCCATCCGCAAGTTCGCCGATTTCTTTTTTTGTCAGTAAAACTTTTCGGTTTCGGAGGGGGTCGTAATCGAGGGGCGCGTTTGTCGGCTGATAAGGTGGGATATTGGCATTGACTAGAAAAGCTTCGCCGCCGCGGATTATGACGAAAGACCCCTCGAGCGACATGTGCCCCGCGCGCACGGACTTTACTTCCGTGCCCAAGAGTTCGATGCCGGCTTCATACTTTTCGAGAATTTCATAATCAAATCGCGCTTTTCGGTTTTCGGCATAATTTGCCATGACTTATAATAGCACAATCTCTATACCTGTTTCTGCCATGGGCTTGACTTTTAAATTGCATAGGAGTAATATAACAAATATGTTATATTAATAAAATAAAGGTCGAACAATTATTATGCAATTTGAACTATGGGAAAATGAAAAAGGAGAGAGTTATGTGGGAGATTTTATTCGCAAACAGACCGACGAAATTGCTCTTAAAATTCTTATTCGCCTCGAAGATCTTCAAAAATATGAGTTCTCGGTTTTATTTAGAAAGCAAACGGTTAAGAAAATAACCAAAGAGATATACGAAATCAGACTGAAAATAAACGGAGATGCTTATAGATTTCTTTTCGTTATACGAAGTAATACAGGGATTATTTTAGAGGCATTCAAAAAGAAAAGCAGCAAAACCCCAAAAAGAAATATTAAAAATGCAAAGAATAGGATATCTCAACTATATTAGCGAGTCACAAAATTATTTTATCGTATTCTTATGAAAATAAACGATGTAAAAAAAGAAATATTGAAGAAAAATCCAGCAATCGAACTAATTGTCAAAAAGGATTTGGCCTTCCAGGTTGGTAGGATGCTCACTAATGCGAGATTGATGCAGGGAATGACACAGGAAAAATTAGCAAAACTGATAGGAACAAAACAACCTGCTATTGCTAGGGTAGAAAACGGAGCCAGTCTTCCGAACCTAAGTTTTTTGAAGAAGATAGCCGAAAAAGCTTTTCGCAGTTATTTGATCCCGCCTCGGTTTGCCTTTATGAAGGAAGAAGATGCCTTTACGATGGATTTAATCAACAGAGGAGTGAAAATAAAGAGCGGCACATCATTAGTCAATCACCCCGAGCCTAATAACATACCTGCTTATTTTACGCTTAGCCATGGCGCGGGGTTATTAGAATTAAAAGAACATTAATTTAGTTGAGTATGGAAAATAGTAAAGACATAAAACACGTTTGGAGCATAATATGCGAATCGTCCATAGTAGACCAGCAAAGTAATAATATTTCAATTCATAAAGTATTGGAACAGCTACAGGTTGATTTGACGAGCAATAAACCTTTGACAGAAAAAGAGAAGACGGGTATCAGAAAAGCCCAGATACCTTTTCCATTTCAGGTTGTTTCTATGTGGCAGAGTATAAATCCAAAAAAAATACCAGTTGCTGATGTCGAGATTGAACTCCTTGACCCTATAGGAGAAAGTTTGCAAAAAACTATATTTCAACTCAAATTCCAAAAGGATAAGGCAAGGATGAGGACTATTATAAGTAACTCAACCATTGCTTTAACGGATACAGGATTATATATATTTAAGGTCGGGCTCAAAGAAGAAAAAGAAGACTCTTTCACCTTAGTCGCTGAAATTCCCTTGGAAGTGAAGGTTAACAAAGTAATTAAAAAATAACGCATTCTCATTTTATGATTAATGTGCTAATCTAAACGGATGTCTCCCGTTAGAAGTCCTTCAGTTTATTATTCTACCGGAAGTAAATTATTATTTTAAAATCGATATTTTATTAATTGTTGACTAACTACGGAAATCTAAAGATTTCCTACTTCTAACGGGATGGATTTAAATTTTCTTAACCAAAAAGACACGGACAAAAAAGGGAAAAAAGCCCCGAAGCAAGGAAAATTTGCGGGCAATATTTTAGGCGCGCTTATTTTTTTCATGCTTATCACGGCGCTGTATCTTATGGTTTCCGGCGAAACCAAAGAAACTTCCGAAATTTCTATTTCTGAATTGGCACAACATATCACAGCGAATGAAGTAGATAGTATTGTTGTGGAAGGCAACAAGCTCACGGTAACTTATCGCGAGGGCGAAATAAAAGTTTCCAAAAAAGAAGAAGACTCCTCCCTGTCCCAGACACTTACGAACTACGGCGTTACTTCCGCGGCTTTGGCGCAAACCAACATAGAGATTAAAAATGAAACCGGATTTATGTTTTGGCTTGCAAACATTCTGCCGTTCCTGTTGCCGGTGGTCTTTATACTCATTTTTTTCTGGTATATATCCCGGCAAGTCAAAGGCGCGGGCATGCAGGCTTTTACATTCGGCCAGTCCAAAGCGCGTATTACGGATCCTTCCGACAAGGCCAACCGCGTGACCTTTAAGGACGTGGCGGGGTGTAAAGAAGCCAAAGAAGAACTCAAGGAGATAGTGGATTTTCTAAAAAGCCCGAAAAAATTTCTCGACATAGGCGCGAGAATTCCAAAGGGCGTAATGCTCACCGGCGCGCCGGGCACAGGCAAGACCCTCCTCGCTAGGGCGGTAGCGGGGGAGGCTTCCGTGCCTTTTTTCCATCTGTCCGGTAGTGAATTTGTGGAAATGTTCGTGGGAGTAGGCGCCAGCCGCGTGCGCGATCTGTTTAAGATGGCCAAGCGCGCGGCGCCGGCCATTATTTTCGTGGATGAAATAGACGCCATCGGCCGCACCCGCGGTGGAGGGTTTGGTGGCGGCAATGACGAGCGCGAGCAAACATTGAACCAAATACTGGTAGAGATGGACGGATTCGAGCCGAACGACAAGGTGATAGTCATGGCTGCCACCAACCGGCCTGACGTGCTGGATCCCGCGCTCATACGGCCGGGACGTTTTGATCGAAAGGTAGTTATCGATTTACCGGACCGCGCGGACCGCGAAGAGATATTGAAAATTCACGCCATAAAAAAACCTCTGGCGGAAGATATAAACTTAAAACTTATTGCCGAGCGCACGCCGGGTTTTTCCGGAGCGGATTTATATTCTCTGATGAACGAAGGCGCGATTCTCGCGGCGCGCGAGAACCGGAAAAAAGTTTTTCAATTTGATTTGATACGCGCGATTGAAAAAGTCATGCTTGGACCCGAACGCAAGAGTCATCTTCTTTCCAAAAAAGAAAAAGAGATTACCGCTTATCATGAAGCGGGGCACGCCATCGTAGCATCCGTTTTGCCGCACGCAGATCCGGTTCACAAAGTTTCCATCATCTCCCGTGGCTCGGCTGGCGGCTACACCTTAAAACTTCCGCTTGAAGAAAGACGCCTGCAGTCCAAAAAAGAATTTATTGACGACATTGCGATGGCTTTGGGCGGGTATGTGGCGGAACAAATGATGTTTGAGGATATTACTACCGGTCCATCCAGCGACTTGCAAGTGGCGACAAATCTCGCGCGGGCAATGGTCACACGCTGGGGCATGTCCGAGCTTATTGGCCCTATCGCGCTCTCGGATTCTCCGGGCAGGCATCAGTATGGAGAGATTCCTGAAAAAGAATTTTCGGAAGCGGTGGCTGCGAAAGTTGATGGGGAAGTCTCCAGGATAATAAACGACGGGCTCAAGACCGCGGAGAGGGTCATTAAAGAAAATAAAAAGCCGTTTACGGCCATAGCGGAGCGGCTCCTCGAAGTAGAAACCATAGAACAGGACGAATACGAGAAAATTTTGGTAGCTCACGGAATCATACTCAAGAAAAAAGATATAGTGGCTCCGGTGGATAAAGTAGCCTAAGATATTGCCTATATAGTGAACTTCGGATATACTAATAGTATATAGGTTTTAAAGGTTCGCTATGGCAAAAAACTATTTAAAACAACAGGCGATAAAACTTAGGCTGGCCGGACATAGTTATAGCCAGATAAAGCAAAAAATAGGAGTTAGCAAGAGCACTTTGAGCGGATGGCTGGAAAAATTTCCTTTGTCCGAAAAAAGAATAAGGGAGTTAAGAGACAATAACCCCCGCCGTATCGAGCATTACAGAAATACTATGCGGGAAAAGAAAGAAATCAGGCTTCGCAATGTTTACGAGATAGTTTCAAAAGACATCGGCTCATTCACAAAACGGGATTTATTTTTAGCGGGATTATTTTTATATTGGGGAGAAGGCACTAAATCGCAGGACTCTATTGTGACCGTTACCAATACCAATCCGGCCATGCTTCAATTTTTTATACGTTGGCTTCAATTGCTTGGGGTAAAAAGAAAAGACCTAAAAGTTAAACTGCATTTGTATTCTGATATGAATATCAAGCAGAGCATTGACTTTTGGTCTCGGGAGCTTAAAATTCCAACAAACCGTTTTTATAAAACTTATGTAAAGAAAACATGCTTAGAATCTATAACATATAGAAATGGCTTTGGAAAAGGGACATGTAGTGTTATATTTGGTAATAAGCCGCTTTGGGAATATATATCAATGGGCTTGAAGTATCTTTCCGAATCAGGCGAACAGAATTTCCGCCCTTAGCTCAGTTGGTAGAGCAATCCGCTTATACCGGATCGGTCCTTGGTTCGAGTCCAAGAGGGCGGACCCCTAAGAATATTATGACCAATATTTTATTTGAGCATGTTCCAATACACGAATGTGGCGAGGAGCTGGTCAATCTGAAAAACTACGATTTTGTTTTGGATAGCCAATATTTCAATCAGGGTTTTTCTTCCGACAGCAATATGTATCTGCGTTTGGGAGTTGCGGAAAAACTTGCCAGTATACAAAAAACTTTTAACGGAAAGTTCCGTTTTAAAATATGGGACGGTTTTCGGCCACGGGAAGTTCAGAATAATATTTACCAAAAGTTTTGGAAGGACTCAAAAATAAAACATCCCGATTGGAGCGACCCGGAATTGACACAAGAAGTGGGTTTATATATAACAATTGCCACGAATCTGAACAGAATTCCACCGCACAGCACCGGCGGGGCAGTAGACCTGACTCTAGTGGACAAAAATGGCAAAGAATTGGAGATGGGAACAGTATTTGACCACTTTGGATTGGAAGCTCACCCCATGCATTACGAAGAAAATGATATCAACGATGGTATCAAACAGAACAGAAGATTGCTACGCGAAATAATGCTTCAAAATGGTTTCCGTAATTCAGCTGACGAATGGTGGCACTTTGATCATGGCGACCAGATTTGGGCGGTTTTTAACGGAGAGCCCCATGCTTTTTACGGCGAAGCTCCAACTCCGGCAAAAACAGCATAATTTTATTTTTACCTGACAAATCCATCAGGTGAAAAGTTGATTATGCCAAAAATTCCTTCTATCAGAGCTTGCAAATGCAAGGCCTTAGGCAGTGACCCTTGCGCTCTCTCAACTCGTGTTTCGTTCTGAAAACTTTTCCGAAAAATGAGAGTTATCCACTTACCCCTAGGTGTTTGATGTGTGTATAATGGTAGTCCGATGACCTCCACCGCAAATAAAGCATATAAATTTTTTCTTCTCCTAGTGTTCTGCTTTCTGTTCCGGCTTCTGCCTTTTCGAGTTCCCAACGTAGAGCCGATAATGGCTTCGCTCATGCCGCTCGCAGGCGCATTCGGGGCCTTCACGAGCTTTATTTTCGGAATCTCGAGTGTACTATTATATGACATAGTCACGGGTACGCTCGGAGTACACACTTTTTTTGTCGCCGGCGCTTTCGGGACCTTAGGAATATTTTCAGGCATGTATTTCAAGAGGCACACAGGCAATATTTCAAACTACATCCGTTTCGCAGTAGTGGGCACGCTCTTCTTTGATGCTGTGACCGGCCTTATGCCGGGCCCGCTCTTTTACGGACAGTCGTTTGCGGTGGCTTTGTCGGGGCAGATTCCGTTTACCGCGCTTCATCTTTTAGGCAACGTTGCTTTTGCGGCAACCTTGAGTCCGGTTATTCATTATCTTTTGATTAAAAAAAGAAAGCCGGACTTGGTGATTTCCAAAGCCCTCGTTCTTAGCCCTAAAATAATTTAACTAACTTCAATTCCATGACCACAAAAATAAAATCAAGCGAAAAAATTTCAAAAACAGACTTGGCTAAAATAAAATCTATCCGCCGGAGGACTGGCGAGGTGGTGCCTTTTGAATTGCCGAGGGTCGCTCGTGCCGTGGCCAAAGCATTTGATGTCACGGGGGAGGGCGGAGAAAAAGAAGCCCAGTTGGTCGCGGATAATGTTTTCAAAGATTTGCTTGATTTGCGCGAAAAAATTGTAAGTCAAAATAAAAAAGCGGTATTTTTGCCGACAGTGGAAATGACTCAGGACATGGTGGAAAAAGAATTAATGAACAAGGGCTTTGCGGATACCGCGAAGAAATATATTTTATACCGCAATAAGCGTTCGGAGCTTCGCGCGAGCTTTGGCCCTGTCTCCGAAGCCGTGCGCGCCGCGGTGGAAGAATCCAGTAAATATTTTTCAAGCCCGTACTCGGAATATATTTTCTACCAATTTTATTCCCGATGGGTTCCGGAGCTCGGCCGTCGCGAGACATGGATAGAAACCGTGGACCGTTATATGGCGTACATGAAAGAGAACCTGGAAAACAAACTTACCGCAAAGGAGTATGCAGAGGTCCGAGAAGCCATCTTAAATCAGGATATCTGCCCGTCTATGAGGCTTTTGTGGTCTTCCGGTAAGGCCTGCCGCCAATCAAATGTATGGGCCTATAATTGTTCATATATAGCGCCTACCTGCCCGCAGGACTTGGGAGAAATAATGTATATTTCCATGTGTGGAGCGGGCTTGGGTTTTGCGGTGGAATGGGAGAACGTCCAGCAATTTCCTCAGATAAAAAAACAGGGCAACGAAAAGCCGGTTACTCATGTGGTCATAGACAGTAAAGAAGGCTGGGCGGACGCTTTTGTGCTCGGACTCACTGCTTGGTTT
>JALYJR010000008.1 GCA_030775165.1 bacterium
ACTATCACCTCTTCCACGAGTTCCGCAGTAACAGTTGACGCAGACCATTTGGTCAGCCGCGTACTGTTCGGAATTCCCGAGGACAAAGAGAATAAGGCAAGCTGGTCCGGAGATATCAAAGCTACAAACGATTCTGATAACTCCTTTACTCTCGGTCTAAAGAACGGCCGAACAGTCAAGGTTGCAGTGTCGAGTTCTACAGCCATCGCTCTTGATGGCGCGGCAAGCACACTTGCGGCTCTTGATGCAGGAGATGAAGTAAAAGTAGCAGGTTCGTTGTCCGCTGACGGCAGTGTCGTAACCGCGACAAAGATAAACGCGGAAACCGAAGATGCCGATGAAGACAGTGATGATGACGAAGAAGATGAGGACGAAGAAGATGAGGACGAAGACAAAGATAAGGACGACAAATCCAACAACGGTCGCGGATGGTTCATGAAATTCAAGAACTGGATTCGTGGCTAATCATATCTGAGTCTTAGTTTGACCCAAACAAAAAAGACCCTTCGGGGTCTTTTTTGTTATGCAGTTACATTGCCTGCTTCTATAAAAAAGTATCATCTATTGTCGTTTAAGGAAATCTCCTTCTTTTACGCCGATATTTTCAAAAAGCGTGCGCATCTCGCTGGTGGCTATTTTTACGGAGTTGGTCCGTAGACCGATATTGAACGCACTTTCGGTATTCTCGAAAACCGTCGTGTCCACTAGTATTGGTATCTCTGTCTTGTGCCCGAAGGGCGGTACGGAACCAATTTCACAGCCGGTTATCTCGAGTACGTTTTCCGGGGTCGCCATCCTGATGCCGTTTTTGGACCAGCCCATATGCAGAGCCACCTTGTTCTGATCCGCTTTTTGGTCCGCGGGAACATTTACGATAACCCAGTTCCCTTTCCTGTCGGTAAATAAAAGCGCTTTGATTCCTTGTTTAAGGGAAAACCCGCGTGTCTTGGCGGCATCTTCGCTGGTTATCACCGGCTCATGCTCCAGATAGGTCGGGTGGAATCCGAGTCTTGAGAATTCGCCTTTTATTTTTTCAAGTTCGCCTTGCGACATTAAAAAGGGGTTAACTCTCCACTTTTTCGAACTCTATAACTATGCCCCCGTGCTGTTTTATATCTTCCCCGCGAACTCCCGAAGTGTTTTCATTTATCTCTTCCGGAGACATGCCCGGAAAGAGCTTCTCCATGTCTTCACCGGCCAGAACTTCCTCTACGGTTTTATACTTCCTTACCTCCTTGACCCTGACCGAAATTTTTTCTTTTACACCAGTGGTCCGAAATTCCACTATGTATCCCGGCTTGAGGGTAGTCAAAGTATTGGCCGCAGCGCGAAGGTCCGCGGTTTTTTGCCCCGACATTATCTGCGAATATGATTGTTCGTTTGTAAAAGCGACTCTTTCTATAGTTTGGTCCGCTGAGCGCGGCGATAATTTTTCAGACATTGATTTATTATACCTCTATTCGTTCAAATTAGAAAATCAAAAGCAGGCTCAGGAAAATAGCCACAAAGCCCGCAAAAACCCCGACGGTTTTTAGAAAGAAATAAGTTGCCTCCTGCTTCTTCCCTTCCAGGAAAAGTTTCAGGGGCTCGGACAGGAACAGAAAGCCCATAATGGCAGCCGACAGTACGAATAGGCCGAGCATAGCCATGGGAATGAATATAGTTTCTTCCTGGTCGCGCATAATACTGCCCACAAAATTAATCCCTGAAACTATCAGTACAATATATGCCGCTGCCGCACCCGCAAAATAAAATGGTTTTTTCATCTAGCAACATCGTACGCTATCCTGATAATATCTTTATGTTGTTTTATTTTTTTTATTATCATGTTGCCGATAATATCAGTGGAAATTACATGAGTTCCTCCGCAGGGAATTCCGAAATCACCAAAATAAATTATTCTGGCTAGTTGACCGTCTGGAAGAGCCTTGGGTTCAAATTTAAATTTTGTCCGCATTTCGTCTTGGTTCATAAAAACTATTTTTGTTTCAAGGGCTTTGTTTATCATTTGATTGCACTCTTCTTCTAGTTTCTTTTGTATATCTACAACGTCTATTCCTTCCAAATTTCCTGCATATTCAACAAAGGGGCTTTCGGGAAAATGATAACCTCTGCCCGGTACCCAGTTTATTCCCATGTGCTCAAGCGTAGCGTCAATGATATGTCCCGCTGAATGAATCCTATTATTTAACTCTCGACGAATAATATCAACTTTACAGCGCACTTCATCTCCCATATTAAATTTTCCTTTCTCAAAAATACCAATATGTTTGACAAGATTATCCACCATTCGCACTTCTTGTACTTTAAATAAATTTAAGCCAGATTCAATGACGCCTTGGTCATATGGCTGTCCGCCGCCTTGAGGATAAAAGATTGTCTGATCAAGTTTAATAATAGTAAGACCATTTTCTTCGGTAATATCAATAACATGTGCCTCACAGTTAAGTTTAGAAAAATCTTCTAAGTATAATAAATTTGTCATGTTTACAATTATATCAAATTTACAAACTGATTTGCTGGGTGTCTGGGATGATGTTGGAACAGTATTGGACCAAATTAATTGATCCACTAGGCTATCTTAATTCGCCCAAACTTGGGTTGAATTTCATCAACCAGACCATTAAGTTTTGCGCGCTCAAGGGCTAGGCGAGAAAATTCTTCTTCTCCTGGCACAATTTTCTCCCCTTTGAAATCTTCCTTGGTAAGAAATTTCATCTCTACCCCTTCTCCTGTAACTATTTCTTGTTTACCATCGTAAATTGCCCAAAAAATATGATTTCTTAATACTCTACCGTCAGAACGGGTAAAATCAGTTTCAGTCAATAGATACAACCCCCCCCCCGCAATTGTATAACCCGTTTCCTCATACAACTCACGTTTTGCTGCTTTTTCAAAATTATTTCCGTCCTCATCTTCAACTGCTCCGCCGGGGTACGCCCAAAAATCAGGATACGAAATAGCCGGATCGTCACTTCTATGCTGCATTAGGACCGCCCCATCTTCCTTCCTTATTAATATAACCGATGCTCCATGTCTCATAATTATATTTGGGCTATTAACCAATTGCCCTGTCTTTTATTTTATTATACCAAATTTCTAGTCCAAAGCGAGGGCTGGGGGTTTGGTACGATGTTGGAACGGTTTTATTATTAAAATAAGGGCGGGCAATCTCCAACTAATAACTTTTAACAGCTCAATTTTGAATCGTTGTTGGTTGCTTAAATTTAGGAATTTTCCCAAGAACTTTCTGGAGGTGATGAACGTCGGCTCTGGATTTTCTTTTGGCTTTATACCAATTAAGTCCCCATGTCCAGCCACGCTTTATGAGAAAGTCCGCAATCCAAGGCGCGATGGTTCCGGGTTTATCTATATTGTAATATTCGAATTCCCCCGGTTCTTTTTTGTCTTCAGGATTTACAGGTGTTACAGGAATTTTTCCTCTTCCTCCGAAATAGGGATTAAGCATCGGGTTTAGGTCTATGGCCCAGCCCATAGCATGGTTAGACAGTTTCGGAGGATTGCTTCACGCGATAAATCTGGGATTGAAGCCGGAGGAATTATTGGCCAACATTGATTTATCATCGTCAAAATCATAATCTATATGAGCCACCGGCACTACTTTATTAACCGGAAATTCCTGCTCTCTTAAGAATACAAAAAAGTCTTCCGCGTCTGTTTGCAATCTTTTATCCATCACGATTTGTCCCTGATGATATTTACCGTCGAATGACAAATATTTTACGGTTATCAGAGTCTGCATTTCAAAAACCTCCCGAGGAATTTCGTATTTCGGGTTCGGGCGCAAAGCCTCTTCCATACTCATATTGCTATCAATAATCGGGTTCTCCATGCTGCCCAGCGAAGCATCTTCTTGTTTAGATTTTTTTCGTTTTTCTACCGAGCCGGTATTTAATACTCTTTCTCCTGCACCGAAAGGAATATTCTCTTTACTCATTAATGGATTATATCAAAGTTCCAAAATAACAGACAGCATAGTTTTCTGCCCTAAAAATTATAGCTAAAAACGCTGGCTGGCCGTCTGGGACGATATTGGAACCGTTTTGTATCAAAATTATAACTCATAAAAGGAAAAAGGCTTAATACTTTCTCCTTAGGAAAAACTACTAAGCCTTCTTTGATGATAAAACTTCTGGTTGAGCCCGTAACGCTCAACCCGGCATGCGGCTGCGGTTACGGCGCAGGTGATCAGGCGGCAGCTAATCCATGGCTGCCTGGTCGGCCAGAACGTGAGCGATGCAAACGGTGAGCTGCTTGACCGCGGGAACGTGCAGAAACTCGTTTGCGCCGTGGGCGTTCGACCCCGGACCCAGAATACCGGTGATCAGGAATTGTGCATCGGGATAGCGATCGCCGAGCATCTTCATGAACGGAATGGAGCCTCCTTCCCCCCATGCCATTGCCGGTTTACCAAAGGCTGCCTCGGATGCATGGTTCACGCTCGACGCCAGCCATGGGGCAAGCGAAGGTGCATTCCAGCCGGAAGCGATCTGGTCGGGCACGAAGGTCACGCGGGCTCCGTACGGCGGATCTGCCTCGAAGATCTCCTTCATCACTCGACCTGCGGCTTCGGCATCGAGAGTCGGCGGAGTGCGCGTCGAGAGACGAAGCGTGCTGGAAGGCCGCAGGACATTTCCCATGTTGGCATCTTCGCACGGGATGTCCTTGGCGCCGATATACGACAGCGTAGGACGCCATGTACGGTTCAGCACCAGCTCGAGCGGGTCGTCATTCATCGGCAATGCCCCGTCGACGAATGGGAATTTACGCCAAACCGCATCGCCGAGAGCGACTGCGACTGCACGCGCTTCGTCCATCCGGTCGGTCGGCACATCGACGTAAAGCTGCTCGGGGCGGATGATGCCGGTGAACGAATCCTCCATTCGATCGAGAAGTCGGCGCAGGATACGGAAGCTTGACGGCACTACGCCGCTCGCATCGCCTGAGTGAACACCTTCCTTCAGGATTTCCACCTTGAGATTGCCGTTGACGACGCCGCGGAGCGAGTTGGTCGTCCAAAGCTGATCGTAGGTACCGCAACCGCTGTCGAGGCAGATGATGAGGTCGGGCGTCCCGATCTCACCGGCGAGGAAGTCGATGTAGGCCGGCAGATCTTTGCTGCCGGACTCTTCGTCGGCTTCGATCAGGATCACGATGTCGGGATACGGGATGTCTTGGTCGATGAGAAGATGTGGGGCCGCGAGTGACGCGAATGTGGAGTAGCCGTCGTCAGCCAAACCACGCCCGTAGAACTCGTCGCCGATGCGAAGCGGCTGCCATGCCGAGAGACCGTCACGCCAGCCCGTCATTTCCGGCTGCTTGTCGCAGTGGCCGTAGATGAGAGTTCTTCCCGGAGCCGTTCCTTTGATCTTCATGAGGATCACAGGAGTCAGTCCCGGAAGTTGAACTTGCTTCACGGAGAGGCCGGGAATCGGTTGGTTTTCCGCCCACTCGACCAGAAGCGAGACGGCAGCGGCCATGTGGCCGTTTTTCTGCCAATCCGGGTCGAACTGGGGGGAAACGTTCGGGATGAGGCCGTAGTTGTAGAGCACAGGAAGAATTTTGTGCTCCCACATGACGTCGGACACTTTCAGTGCCCGTTTAGTCTTGAATGGCATTGAATCCTCCACTACTTAGTAAGGTTGATGGAAAACTAACAATCCAAAATTGGACTGCTGGCCGAGACACTTCACGCGTGCAACTTTCTATCTCCTTTCCGTTCCGTTTATTGTTGGTTTGTTTCTTGCCTTGGACACACAAACGCCCTCAAGGACGCTTAGGTGTCCAAGCCAAATTATTTCAAAGATCGATAATTTTACTTCGCACAAACTACCATATTTTAGAGCTTTTGTAAATAGCTGGGTGTCTGGTACGAAGTTGGAACTATTTTAAAGCAATACTTTGAAGTAAAAAACTAAAAATACGGCAACATGCAGAAACGCCGTAACGAGACCGGGTACATATTTTTTGACATTACCCCACCATACTATATGTTGAATTCCGTTGGCAAACATCAACACCAAAAAGAACGCTTGCAATTCGGGCCTGTAAGGAAAATATTTCAAGAAAAATATCAGAATCCAGAATAGCGAAAAAACGAGCTCGAATGCCAAAAAGAGCCGGAAAGGTATTTGTCGCAAATACCATTTTTTATGGAATCCGGTCGATAGTTCCTCAATAGAATGAATAAGTTGTACTAGTAAGCTTAGGGCAAAAAATAATTCTAAGTTAACCATGGATTTATTATACCAAACTTATTTGCCGGGAGTTTGGTGCGATGTGGAAACCAGTTTGTTGGAAAATAAGGATGCTAGTGCTACCATGTGGATACTATGGACAGGCAACCGACAATAACCCCAGATGTTTCCCCCGGAGAAACCCTGGAAATATTTGAGGGTGACATGGAATCCAAAATGAATCAACTTGTCTCCTGGATAGATAAAAGGGTCAAAAGAAAGCAGTGGAATAATGAGGAGATAGCTAAAAAATTTGCGAGGCGAAATACTAAGGAAATACTTAAAGATGGAGATACGGGATTCATGAATTCTTGCAATGACTTAACCCTCGTTGCCTACGCTCTTTTAAAAAAGAACGGATTTAAACCCGCATTAGTCGTGCAAAAAATCAGGCCTAAAAAATATAGTTTTGTTCACATGCATTTTGCTCTGGAGTTTTCGGAAAAAGATAATCAATACACGTTGGAGTTTGCACAAAAAGGACAGGTGCTCTTAACCAGAGGTGAGTATATCCCCCACCGAGAAGATATTGAGACCCTGCAGATACAAAAAGTGGATACTGATATTGCCCTTGATCAGAATATGGAGTCTGTGTTAGGTGGTAAGATTGACCTTAGTGATTTAGATTTAGAACAGATAATTGCGCAATTACAAAAAGATAATGTTCCTCAAGCTTATACGAACTATATGGCGCAACTTCCAGAAAATGGAAGCTTGTATTTAGATTCTTGTATTGAAAACTGAAACCTAAAACCACGGGCTGGGGGTTTGGTACGAAGTTGGAGCTTTATTGACTCATAATACCACATAAAAGAAGAATCGCCCGGGCTGGAGAGAACCGGGCGGCTCTTCTTTTGCGCAGGCGACGATAAAAATATTTACTACTTGTCGCTCGTGCGAGCGCGACCCAGACTAGTCTCCGGGCAGCATCACGCCCCCCGACTCGCAGAAAGCGAGCCTGAGCGGCTCCGGCACGCCGAGCTCATCGGCGAGAGCGAGCAGGTTCGCCTGAGACTCTTCGTTGAGCTGCGGCCGGCGAACCACGTGCCGTTCGACACGTCGACGAAAGAGGTTGTACATTTCGTTCAGCACCGACGGTTCCTCGTCGAGAACGGCGTCCACTGCCTCCCCCGGCAATTCCGCGGCGTTGCTCCGCAGGAGACCCGCGAGGCTCCCGGTGATGATTCCGATTTGCCCTTCCTTGATCCTCTTCTTCATGGTTCCGTATCCCCCTCTTGTCGAGAATTGTTGTTTTTGCCCCAGCTTGAAAGAAATAATCCGTAATATTATTTATCGTTATTTCCTTAAAGCTGGAGCAAACTTATCAAGTAGTTTTGAATGTGCGTTTACTAAAGCACAATAACATACTTTAGACATAGTTGTCAAATTTGCTGGGAGACTTGGAATCGAACCAAGATTCACGGCTTCAAAGGCCGCTGTCCTACCGTTAGACGATCTCCCAATGAACATAATTAGATTAGCATATTTAACTCTATAAATTAAGCGTTGCTTAGTAGCCCCAAAATGCTATCATTTTAAGGTGGACGCAAGATTCAACATCATAGACCTGACGCATGAGATACGCGAAGACGCGCCGACATGGGACGCAAAGCAGGGTTTTGAGCTATCTGTCACGAGCGATTTCAAGGATTCGACTCCTGATAAT
>JALYJR010000009.1 GCA_030775165.1 bacterium
GGTTGGAAATATATGAACCGATACCCATGGAAATAGCTTCGACGGATATAATTACGACTCCCGCAAGCAGGACAAGAGAATGGTCGCCGCTTCCGATGGCTATACCGGTCACGGAACCCAGTGTGGACACCATGCCGTCTTCCACGCCGAATACCAGCTCTTTCAAGACGTCTGCCACCGAAGATTCTTGGTGGTGGATATAATCTTTATTGTATCGTTTAGGTCGTTCCATTAACCCAATTATACTCCCGCGCTTATTTTTCTACAACAAAAGGAGGACGCGTGTTCCAAGAAGACTGAAATAGAAAATAAATCATTTGATATATTAAATCATCTTCAATAATAACAGTGTGAATTTTGGAATCTTTTGAAATTAAACAAACTGTGCCTTCAAACAAAACCAAGAGGGTAGGGAGGTCAAAATTTTTATCTAGGAATTTAATTGAGCGGAATTTTTTCCCTAGCATTTCGCTGAATCTGGGATAATTCAGGATTTTTTTATCTGTCAGCGCAAAAGCCGAAGTATTTTGGGACATTCTTTTTATAGTGAACATTTTATAAAACTTTTTTTCGTCAATGACGGCAAGAATTGTTTCAATAGAACCAAGCCAGTAGATGTCCTTTTTTTGTGCCAGTATTTTATACACAACCAGTCTGGCGCCTGCTTTACCCTCATAATAATAAACTTGCGTCTGAGCATTCTCCGGCTTAGCAATTTTATCTGCCGGCAATTTCTCTATTATTTTTTCTTGCTCCGTTAAATCTTCTTTATTCTTTTTTACATACTCAGATAAGGCTTTACGAAGCGGTAATGCTTGTACGTATTTTTTCGCCTTGTGGATTTTATACGAGACCAACCCTTTTTCGAGTAATTTTTCCAAATAAAAATAGACGGTAGTCCGTTTGATGCCTGTTTTTCTGGCTATTTCAGTCGGAGTATTGAGCTCTTTCTCAAGGCAGGCTAGATAAATATCCGCCTCCTTTTCCTCTAATCCGAATTTAAGTAACAGCTTTCTCATAAAGTGATGTCAACAATTGACACCACTATTTTAGCAAATAACCATAGATTTATCAATATTCAATTACCGGGTCATTTACACAGGTCTTAGAACATTTTTTACTGACAATGGGAATTTGGGGAATTAGTATAGACGGAGAAGTACAAAGGAGAAAATCATGACCGCATTAGGACCAAGACCGAATTACCTTTTGCCGAACTGGGAAATTGTAGTTGCCCCAGACGGCAAAAGTGCCCATCTCAAAGGTCGGGTATTATTCCCGGCAAGTGACGTAACAATCTCTGATAGGAAACACGCCAATGTGTTCCACATGATCGCCGTGTTGTGGAATGCCGCCCACCTGCTCTGTGCCGAGACAGGCGTGTCGGAACCCATAGCAACGGGAGTGTCCGCATCCAATCTCGCGATGATTCTTTCTCCCGAGGTTGAGTATGGAATCACGGTAGACGCCGTGATTCAAGGGATTGATCGGAAAGGCAGGCGGCGGGGCTTCATTGCTGCTGCGTTCCTCCACAACGATGTGGTTGTGGATCAGGTATCCGGAACGTTCGTGGCCGTGTAGTTTCGCATCAGCGGGCAGGCGGCCCCCTTACGGGCCGCCTGCAACGGGGAAAGAGAATCAAACCACTGGGGAATCACTTCCCCGGTGGTTCTTTAGTTAGCTAAGGGCGCTATTTTTTGATAAAATGAGTATCATTCATGAAAGACACCGCGGAAATAGAAAAAGAAATAGAAAAACTAGAGGCGAGCATGCAGCTTCCGGATTTTTGGGGCGACAAGGCGAAAGCGCAGGCAGCCATACGGGAATTGGAAGAACTCAAGGCTAAAAAAGCAGGTTTGGGCAAGTACGACCGCGGCTCGGCCATTGTTTCCATCATAAGCGGCGCCGGCGGGGACGACGCGGAAGATTTTTCAAAGATGCTTCTGGAGATGTATGGAAAATTTACAAAAAAACGAGGCTGGGAAATAAACTTAATCAACGAACACAAAAATGACCACGGCGGTTACCGCTTCATAACCGTAGAAATTTCCGGCAATCCTTCGACAAGCTCAGGACAAGGCCCCTACGGGACCTTGAAAAATGAAGGAGGAGTACACAGGCTGGTGAGGGTCTCGCCGTTTAATGCGAAAAAATTGCGGCACACTTCTTTTTCCTTGGTGGAAGTTTTACCTAAATTCTCCAAACTCGAAGAAAAGGATATAACTTTACCGCCACAAGAACTCCGGATAGAATTTTCCCGTTCCAGCGGCCCCGGCGGACAGAACGTGAACAAAAGGGATACCGCGGTCCGTATTGTACATATTCCTACCAATCTTTCCGCGCACGCCGCCACGGAGCGTTCACAGGAACAAAACCGTGAGCTCGCGATGGCGATTTTGCGCGCCAAGATTTTTAAGCACGCGGAGGCGGAAAAGAAATCCATAGAAGAATCTATGCACACTACGAAAAATACGGAGATAGAATGGGGTAGTCAGATTCGCTCGTATGTCCTGCATCCTTATAAGATGGTCAAAGATCATAGGACAGACACGGAAACCTCCAATGTGGATGCGGTTTTGGACGGTGACCTGGACCTTTTTATTGAAGCGGAACGGAATTTGTAACCTCGCAAGGACTGTCCTTGCGAGGCGGGTATGTATGGCTATAGTTTTAAATAAAAAAGTATTATAATTACAATATGACTGAGAACGATAATGCGGGGAAAGATTTGTCCGTGGTTACTAATATTTTTTCCGCTTTGGAAAAGGACTTGTCTGACCTTTATAAAGAATATAAAAGCTTAAATAACCCTGAAGATGAGTCTTGAAACACCGCAAAAATTTACAGTTGGGACGGAGAGCGTGTGCTTGCAAGAAGCTGCGGACTCACTAATTGCTAGTTTTTCAGTTGTAAAAAAAAAGATTGAGTTTGCAAAAAATAAAGGAGAGGTTGGGAAAAACTGGCTGGAAAAAGCAAGGGCGGCGCTCTGGCGTGCGGCTCGCACGGCGGCAATTGTGGGATTGCTGGGCGCTTTACCTAATGATCCTGCTCGACGGTTTGAGGTTCAGCAGGTCGAATCAGGAGAGTTTTATCACTCTGACAAGGAAACTACTGCTATTTTAAATTTCCTTGCCGGCAAAAGGGATTTTTCTCCAGAAGAAAGATTGAAAATGCTAAAAGATAGTTTTAGTTTTTGGCCTGATCAGGTGGGGGTTAACCTGTCGTTCCCTGAAAATTATGATTCTATGACTATCGGAGAGTTTAAAATATTAGCCGACAGTCTGGCAAAGACTCATCCCGCTGAGTTCGGGTTTATAGCTGATTTTACGGAAGAGGAATGGTTGTATAGAACTGCTGCGCCCGCCCTGCCGAAATTTGATCAGCATCTCTATGAGAGTTTATGGTCAATAGAACAGGAAGCAGGAAACCCCAAAATACGATGGAATTACGAATGGAACAAAAAATCGAATGAAGGACGTCACCGTTCACACTTTATCCCTGAAACTAATACTATGTTTTTAGCTAATGATAGTGATTATAGAAAAGAGCTTATTGAGCATTTTGTGGCAGAGGCTTCGCACGGCGTACAAACAAAATCACTTCCGAAAATGCTTAGGCATATAGGAACCCAAGCTCCGGATTTTTTCAGGATAGCGGTTGAGGCCATTGTTAGCGAGAAAGGTTTCTCCGAGGTCCACGCTGATACAATATATAATAAAAAAGGTTCCACGGAATATGAAGCGCACAAGGAAATTCAACCCAGACTAAATTCCAAGCTACCTCCAAAATTCCGATCAAGGTAAATTCGCAAGGACTGTCCTTGCGAGGCAGAAGATAAGTTGCTAGGCAAGACCTAGCAACTATTTGACTTTGTAGATACATTGTATATACTTAAATTATGACAACCAGAGTAAAAAAATGGGGGAATAGCTTAGCAGTACGGATACCCAAAATATTCGTTCAAAATTTAGATTTAAAGGACGGAACGCCCATTCGTATGGAGCAAAGAGGGCAAAAGATTATAATAAAGATTCTACGCGCTTCTTTGAGGCAATCATGAATTTGGTTTAGCTATAAATTTGTGATAGAATGGAGGGGTGCTCCCGAACAGAACTTCCTATGTTCTATACTTACGTGTTAAAAAGTAAGAAAGACAGTAAGTTTTACACGGGTTACACGAATGACCTGCGGAAGCGCTTCAAAGAACATACGGAGGGTAAGTCTTTGTATACTAAAGGTCGAGGGCCGTTTGAGATGGTATACTATGAAGCATGTGTAAATGAAGGCGACGCAAGACACCGCGAATTATACTTGAAATCTGGGCGGGGAAAACTTTATTTGAAGCAACGGTTGAAGCGCTTCCTGTTCCGTTCGGGATAATCCCGTACGAAATCGCGGACGCATAGAATAAAATGTCAGTACTGATCAATTTTAAAAATAAAAAAGATAAACGTGTCGTTTCGGCGTCCGCGTTTATTTCGTAACGGGATGATTTATTTCAACAATGTTTCGAAAATCTACAAAGACGCTACGGCGCTCGAAGATGTAACTTTTACGGTAGAGTCCGGTGAATTCGTATCTATTGTGGGACATAGCGGTGCCGGAAAAACCACGCTGACCAAGCTTATCTTATCCGAAGTGATGCCTTCGGACGGCACGGTATTCTTCGAGTCTGTAAATGTACACAAACTACGCCCTGAAGATCTGACCAAGCTCCGCCGTCGTATCGGTATGGTTTTTCAGGATTTTAAGCTTCTACCGCACAAGACTGCGTATGAAAATATCGCTTTTGCCATGGAAGCGGTGGGTAAGTCCGATGAAGAGATAGCAAGTGACGTGCCTCACGTGCTTGAGCTGGTAGACCTTTCTCATCGTCATTCCCATTTTCCGAAGGAACTCTCGGGCGGGGAGCAGCAACGTCTGGCAATAGCCCGGGCCATCATCAACCAGCCGGAGCTTATCATCGCGGATGAGCCGACCGGCAACCTCGACCCCGTCAATACTTATGAAATAGTTCAGATACTAAAGAGGATAAACGACCTTGGCACTACCGTGATACTCACCACGCACAATCGCGGGGTCATAGAATCCGTGGGCAAGAGAGTTATAACCATGGAAAAAGGAAAAATCGTCCGCGACACCAAGCATCACGGCAAGGAAAAGGAAGTGTGATATACTAAAAGTTATGGCAATGACCGCTTTTAAAAGGATAATAAGGGCTGGATTTCTCAATTTCAGGAGAAGCGGCTTGGTGTCCTGGGCAGCGGTCCTCGTGGTTACCATCACTCTCTCGGTCATAACCTCCATCATATTGTTTCAGGCGGTGCTGCACTTTTCCCTGTCTCTAATCAAGGAAAAAGTCGACATAAAAATCTACCTCACCGACAGTGCCCCGGAAGAAAATATAATTTTACTTAAAGAGTCGCTGGAACAACTGCCGGAAATTACGGACGTGACGTATACCTCCGCGGACGAAGAACTCCGGATGTTTCGCGAGCGCCACGCAAAGGATTACCCGACCATTCAGGCTCTTGATGAGCTCGGAGATAACCCGCTTCTCGCAAATTTGGGCATAAAAGCCAAAGAGGTCGCTCAATACGAGAACATAGCAAATTTTCTTGCTTCCGATGGCCCGAGGATATTGGGTTCGGCGTCCTATATATCTAAAACCAATTATCATGAAAACAAAGTAATTATAGACCGATTGAACGGCTTGATATCCGGCGGGTATCGACTCGGGTTTTTGATTACGCTTCTCTTGGTACTCGTTTCCATTGTCATCACTTTCAACACTATCAGGCTCACTATCTTTATATCCAAGGAGGAAATCGGCGTGATGCGTCTCGTGGGGGCTTCAAAGATGCATGTGCGCGGGCCGTTTATGATTGAAGGCGCGATATACGGGGTCATTGCCACACTGATAACTCTCTTTTTATTCCTGCCTGCGACGGTTTGGCTCGGGAGCAACATGAGCGGATTTTTAGGCATAAACATGTATGATTATTACGTATCCAATATTTTTCAGATATCCGCCATACTGATGCTCTCCGGCGTATCTCTGGGGATAATTTCGAGTTTTCTGGCAGTGCGCAAATATTTGAATAAATAAAATTTATCCCGTACTAAATTTTTGATTAAGAAAAATGACCATTATAAATAAAAACTTAAAATTTTAGTACTGGGATGAAAAAGAAGGCGACAAAATATATTTTCGTGGTAGGCGGCGTGATGTCTTCCGTAGGTAAGGGTATCGCAGCTTCTTCCATAGGCAAGGTCCTGCAGTCCCGTGGTTATCGCGTCACCAACGTCAAGGCGGATATGTATGTGAATCTCGACGCGGGCACCATACGTCCCGCGGAACACGGCGAGGTTTTCGTGGGGGAGGATGGTATTGAGGCGGATCAGGACTTGGGCAACTACGAACGCTTTACGGGGCAGACCTGCACTAAGGACAATTACATTACCACTGGTCAGATATATGCCGAGGTTATCCGCCGCGAACGCAATCTGGAATACGGCGGTGAAGACGTGGAGGTTTACCCGGATATACCCAAAGAAATAATCCGGCGTATAAAGTCCTGCCAGGAAAAGAACGATGCGGACATCACAATCATTGAATACGGCGGCACAGTCGGCGAATACCAACTCCTGCCGTTCCTCGAAGCTGCCCGTATGATGAAATCCAAGAATCCGGAAGATGTCTTTGTGGTTTTGATAAGCTATCTGCCGACACCCTCGCTCTTGGGTGAGCAGAAGTCCAAACCCACTCAGCACGCTATTACCGACCTTTTCTCCGTAGGCCTTTCCCCAGATTTTGTTATCTGTCGCGCCGACCAGCCGGCAACCGCCGATATCAAGCGCACCATATCAAACGTTTGTTCGCTGCCGATAGAGCGGATAATTTCCGCGCCGGATGTTTATTCCATTTATGACGTGCCGGTTAATTTCGAGAAAGAAAATTTCGGCGCTACGCTTCTTAAAACCATAGGCCTGTCGTCCAAAAAGAAAGATTTGGCGGAGTGGACTGCGCTCGCGGCCAAGATAAAAAAAATCAACAAAGAAGTGCGCATAGGCATAGTCGGCAAATATTTCAATTTCAAATCCTGCAAAGATACTTACATCTCCGTTATTGAAGCCATAAATCATGCCTCGTGGGCAGAAGGGTACAAGCCGGTGGTTTCATGGATAGACACGGAAAAATACGAAAAAGATAAATCCAAACTCTCGGAGCTCGATCAGTTTGACGGTATTATAGTGCCCGGAGGTTTTGGAGCGCGGGGGACCGAGGGAATGATACTGGCCGCCAATTATGCGCGGGAGAAAAAGATACCTTATTTCGGGCTTTGTCTCGGCATGCAGATAATGACGCTGGCTTTTGCCCGAAATGTTTTGGGGCTAAAGCGCGCAAACTCTACCGAATTTGAATCGGCTACACCGGATCCGGTAATTGCCACTATGCAGGATCAGGTAGAGAAAATAAAAAATAAAAATTATGGCGCGACCATGCGCCTAGGCACTTACCCCTGCGAGCTTAAAGATGGCACTATCGCGCGCACCGCTTACGGCAAAAAAAATATTGACGAGCGTCACCGCCATCGCTACGAGGTCAACAATACATATGTGAAACGGCTGGAGGACGCCGGGCTTGTGTTTTCAGGTAGGTATATAGAGGGTAATCTGATGGAGATAGCCGAACTGCCCAAAAGCATGCACCCATTTATGCTGGGCACCCAATTTCATCCGGAATTCCTGAGCCGCCCACTGACACCTCATCCGCTATTTGGTGCTTTTATACGCGCAAGTATTCCAAAAAAGAAATAAACCCCCTTAAATCTCTACCTTAGACACGAACATAAACTTCCCCTCAACAGGGGATTTTTCGTTTTTCGGCCCATATATTAAATAAATATTAAAGTTATTAACAGTTTATCAACAATTTATCCATATTTCTCTTCTAAATGCTGTTGACTTATGTCCTTGTAGAGTCTAATATTAAATTTAGATTAAAATTAATGCATAAGCTATACAATGACCAGGAGCCAACAAGAAAAACTGAAGGTTTTACTCACCGAAGCCCATAAAAGCCATGAACGGGAGCTTAAAGCTCGGGCGTTCTTTAAGGTCAACGACAGGGATCTATGTGAAGACTTGGTACAGAAGACCTTTATGAAGACCTGGAACTACTTGATGAAGGGCGGGGAGATAGAAACAATGAAAGCATTTTTGCACCACGTCCTAAACAGCTTGATAGTGGACGAATACAGGAGGCGCAAGGCCACTTCACTCGACGCGCTTTTAGATAAGGGTTTTGAGCCCGGAGTGGACCATACCGCGCGGCTGGTCAACGAGCTGGACGGTAAATCCGCTTCGCTTCTGATTAAACGCCTGCCTCCGAAATACAAGAAAGTAATATATATGCGCTATATCAAAGATCTTGCGCTGCATGAGATGTCCGATATTACCGGCCAGTCCAAGAATACTATCGCGGTGCAGATACACCGTGGCTTGGAGATGTTGCGCTCTATTTATAACGAGGCAGAAGTCCGCTATCGTTAGTTCGATCTAAAAACAAAACCGGAAATAAGATAAAAAAACAACCCCGTCGCGCTGCGGGGTTGTTTTTTATTTGCTTGGCGCTAGTTATTTCGCGTCAACTCAGATTCTTTGCATCATATCGTCCGCGGGCCGGCTGTAGAAATACCCCAACACTCCTAAAAGTAGAAGCGAGAGAAGTATTATCCAAAACCAACTACCCATGCCCAATCCTTCATCTGCGTCGGCCGCTACTGCGGTCAAGGAAGGCTGGTACTGGCTCAAGTTTGCGTTTTCCCCGGCGTCTTCTTCAATGGGGGGCAATTGCGCCAGTGAGCTTTCGTTCGATACGGCATTGTCTTCATATCTTCCGGACGTTAACGTTCCGGTTGACGGGTAAGACAAGGCTGAGTTATTTCCCGCAGAGTTATCAGTAGTTGCTCCCAACACGGCTCCGTTTTGTCCGGAAGCCCCGGAAGAACCACTACTACTGCCTGCGGAACTTCCTCCGCCCGATCCGCCGCCGCTTCCAGGTGCGGCGACAGATCCGGAGATACTCTCATCATCTTCCTGCTCTTCGGGCGCCGGAGGATTGTTTTGCGCGTTATTGTTGCCGCCAGAAGAAAGATTTCCCGTTACTTCCGAAGCCAAAGCTAAGGAAGAGAAGGTAAATACTAACGCCAGAGCCAAGACAATTTTTAGATTTAATTTGGCAAAGTTCTTCATGGTACTAATTACTGGCTTCTTACTCCGTAGTTAGTGGTGTAAGATCCGTTTGTGGTGCCTGCCGGAATCTTTACTTCCACTAGGACCTGAATCTGTAGCCCATCAAGGAGGGGATCAAGATCTTCGTTAATTTCCAAGTCCGGAATAGTATAGGTGTCAGCCGCAAGTACTGTGATAGGCGCTTCGTTGACTGCTTGCGCGGAAGAAATACGCATATTGTTTGCAGCAGGGATAGAGTCTGTTGCAACGCCTGCGATATCCCAGTTGTCGAACTTCATGGCTATGCCGTTTTCGTCAGTCGGAACGGTGATGTTGAACCGGTATTTCCAACCGTCTTCGTAGGTGTTGTTTGCGGTCGCAGAACCATCGAGTGTTTCAACGGAAGTTACCGCAAGCTCTCCTTCTCCACCGATGACTTCGCCTCCTATTTCGCCTTCAGCGTCCTCGGGAGTAGAGCAGTCGTCATTCCAGACAATGACATATTTATCACTGGTCAGGTCTATGAAGGCTGGGGATTCCTCGGACAGATCCATGTCGCCCGCTTCTTCCAAGGAATTGCCATAAGTGTAGCCGCCAAGCGAGTACTCCACTCCGTCTACGTCGCAGCTTTCACCTACGGATTCATTCATGACTTCGCTAGTAGAGTAATCTGCTCCTGATGACATATCGGAGGTGACTGCCGTATACGACGTGGACGCCAGAGAATAGCTTCCAGAACCAGCCCCTATGTTTTCAGCATCCCAGCTTGAAATCATTGCAAAGCTGTCGCCGCCCGCCGATTCTGCCGTGGCCATTTCGCCGTCAATGTATTTCACGATGGTTACTTTAACTGTCTCTGGAAGTTCTTCGCCTTCTGCCAAAGTATCAAAGCTCAATACTTCTCCCGGATACCAAGTGCCTCCTACATTTACCCAAGCTGCGAAATAATACGTGGTGTCAGGTGTTATCGCTGGAAGGCCCGAGACCGATGAAAGTAGGGCCGAGAAAGCTGTGTCAGGAGCTATAGGTCCCAAATCCGGAGTCGAGTATACGCCTGCTGGAAGCACCGGGCTCGCTGTGCTGAACGGGCTCTCAGATGCCCAGAACGAATGTCCTATGCCCGCGCTCTCTCCATTCATACCATTCAACATCGCGTCCGAAGAAGTTATCGCCGTTGCGGGATTGGTAGTGACGATAGCCTCTTCTGCCGCGATCTCCTCAGCTACTCCAGCCTCGGATGAAATGGTTCCTTCTCTCACAGCACCTTCTTCAGTGGCTGGATAATTGTCAGACCATGTTCCGGAAAGGGAACCATCTTCTTCAATTATTCCATCAACAATGAGGACTGTCCCCAAAGCGTCAGGTGTAGCGCTGTATTGTGCCGTAAATTGAAAGGTGTCACCTTCAACTGAGCCACCTGATTCTGGAACTATTGTCCAGGAGTAGGCACCCGAGCTTCCGCTACCGGAAAGGTTGCCCAATTCGTCTTGAACCAAAGTTACAGTGTGTGGATAATCCGCACCATTGTCTATGGCATCATCCGTGCCATCATAATACATATCAATTACATAAGTTCCAGAGAGGTCCCAGTTGGCAGCTGCCTCTGCGGTTTTAGCTTTGTACCCGGAAACTCCAAACGAACTGAATGCAAATACCATAAGCATAAACCCAGCCAGTGATTTTTTAATCAATGTTTTCATAAATTTTATTTTTTTAATAATAATTTTAATAATTAATGTTTAATAATGTTGAGGTTTATTACTTCGACCTGTCCCTCAGCAACATATGCCGAGGGGCGTCGCGCTTAATGACAAATTTTAACTTTAATTTAATATGCAAAAACAGCTCGACAGTGTCGAGCTGTTTAGCTGTCGCGTTTATTGTCCAAATTACGCTTCTGCTCGGAGAATTTTGTGCGCGAGGCCCATATTGACCGCTTCCTCGGCTGTGAGTATCGTATTTCTGGCCATGAGTCTTAAAATTTTATCCGGTGAATACTTGCCGCCGGTCGCATCCGAGATTACATTCGCGTACTGCATGTCCTTCAAACGGTCCTCCTTGAGCATATTTTCCATATCCACGGTCGAAAATCTCTTGTCCCGGTCGAAAGTTCGTCCGCCCAGATGCAGCAACATGGTAGTGTTTTGCGTGAGCATCCTTTTCTCTCCGGCCAGAAAAACGATAATGCCTGAAGAATCCACGTCGCCCGAACCAATCGTGCAAAGTTTGGGTTTAAGCCATGTTTTTACTGAATCATAAAAGCTCATGCCGATGCCGGTAGCTCCGCCGTAAGAACTCACTAGGAGATGGATCTCTTCTTTAGAATTTTTGCGCATGAGCTCTTTGATTCCGCCGAGTATATTCTCCAGATTGGAGTAAGTGACTCCGCCCAACCACTCTACGGTACGCTCCGGTCGGGCAGAAAAAATAAAATCTTTCCGATTGCGCGGCGGTTTGGTCTTGGAGATCGTGGCCTCGAATAATGTATCCATTTTTATCAAAATTATTTAAAAAGATGAGCTCGGGGTATTGCGATACTCGAATTATATATTCATGACAAAGTAATGCAAGCACGACCGTAGACCACGAAAACACTTGGTACACATAGAGAAAAACCCTCTCTGGTTTGGAGAGGGGGAAAAGAATGTTTTTTTTATATTTAATTTTTCGCCACAAGAACCGGGGCTTCTAGCGGTTTTTGTGGCTAGCAAGGCCTCCCTTGCGTCCGGCGGCGCGGGCTTCCTCGGAATCAAACTCGTGGGCGTTGCCGGAGGCGTGAGCCGCCTTGCCGCCTTTTGAAGCGATTTCGCGCTGCTTCTCTTCGTCCATCGCCGCGAAGCCCCTTTTGCTCTTTATATTGTCCTCATTGTTGTTTTCGTTTTCCATAATTTGTTTTGTCGTCTTAATAACTTAATAATTGGCGTTCGATATTTTTAGAACCGCCATTTGATTCGTAATGTGCGCGACCTTTACGTAAAAGTTGCCGAGAGGTTTGCCGTTTTATTACATAAAACTTGTGTTGTAATTAAAAAACACTCCCCGTTCGGGGAGTGTTTTTTTCTAAGCTAAGTTCGTGTTTTTTATTCCGCTACTTTGAGTGTGCCGACCATACCCATGGCCTTGTGTTCGCCGACCGAACAATAATATTCGAAACTGCCGGCCTTATCCGCGGTAAACTCCAAGACTTCTTCGAAGGGGGCCTGTTTTTGCACCGTGGCCACGCCGTAGCTGTCGATTTTGAAATCATGAAAACCTTGCGTGTTTTTAAAGGTTATTTTTACCCGGTCGCCTTTTTTTACCGTGAGGGTCGAGGGCACAAAAGCAAAGTTCTTTCCTTCTACCACAAATTCCTTGACCGGTGCGGCTTCCGGTTCCGTTACGATTTCTTCTTCGGGTGTTGGCGTGACGTTTTCCGTTACCGTGACGTCGGTCTGCGCCGGCGCTTCGGCCTTTTGACCCTGGCTCCACCAAAGAAATCCGCCTACTACCACAATCAGAATTATAAATACAATATACGTGTTTTTCATTTTTATTTACGGTTAGCTATTAAAATAAAACCGTATTCATTATAACATGAATTTATTTTAAGACTAAGAGATGCAGATGGAAATGTCCGGGGATGGATTTTTTGCGGTGCGTGGCTTCGGCCATAACCCCGTAGTTTTTATTTATGTATCCGGATTTCAACTTTTCCAACTCCTGTCTTTCTTTGGGGGCGAGCTTGTCCGCGGTCGCATGTCTTTTGGATATTATCATATGATGGACCTTTATTATCCGGTCCCAAGGAAACAGGTTTTCGACAATTCTCCAGTAACGAAAATCTTCTAAGGTATCCGACTTGGTTTTATCGCACAGACGGCATGTTCCATCTTTAAAATGGGTTTTTTTGTACCGTTGGTACTCATCGTACATTTTTTTTGTCCTGACGCCCTTCATATGATTTGAGAATTTTTTTCTAAGGCAATACACCCACAAACTTTATCGGCTTGAGTTCTAAGATTAATAAACAGGCGCGAAGTTTTACTCTGCCTGCTTCCAGTCGTGGTGCCTGCCGTCGCCGCAGTCGCACTTTTCGAGCTCTTGCCCGTGCGCCATGCAGTCGCCGGCTTGGCATGTGCCCGGCACAGGGGAGACCCCCTTGCATCCGCCGTGGCAGACATAATGTTCGCCCTCTTTAGTTGTCTCTTTCTCGTCGTTCATAATATAGTATTATAACACTAATCTATTTGATTAAAAGCTCAATTTGTACTATTGTAATAAAGCATTTATTGGGAGACCAATTTTTGGGAGATCGTCTAATGGTAGGACACATCCCTCTGGAGGATGTTATCTTGGTTCGAGTCCAAGTCTCCCAGCCATCATATGCTAAGTCAGGTGACTGAGACGCGTCATATTTTACAACGCTAAAAAGTTGCTTAGTTCGAGTCCAAGATACGTGACCCGTCTAAGACTCGAACTGAATCATAAAATAGGTAGAAAAAATGAGATGCAAATATATGCCAAAATGCTATATTTAAGTTATGGCGATTGAGAGAGTAACGGCCCAACAGACTGCTCCCATACATAAAGAAGCTGATTTAGAGACGGAATCTGGGGTTTTTTTATTACAGAATCAAATTATGCAATCGCTAGGCGGAATCACGAGCGAGCAAATTTCCGAATCTAAAGCACGGTGAAAATAAGATAGCCGAGTACAGCTTTTTATCCTGTGACGGCGGAAGATATCTTATCCCTATTCCCCAAAAACGATGTGTCGAGAAAGACGGGATGCGATGCCTAAAATTTGAGTATTTTTGGAACAGGAACTCCATAGAGTACAAGCTCGGCAATGTTATTGGTAGTTTTTATCACTGTAAAAATCTAGAGGGTACGGCCGAGTTCTGCAAGATAAAATTGGAATAATTTAAATGGACGTGTTTTGATAACCTAGCTCTATTCCCGCACTAATGTTTTTGTTTGACGGAATAGGGTTTGGATGATATAACAATAAAGGATTTTCGAACTTTGATAAACGACGAAATCGCTCTCTAAGAGCGTAAAGTTTGTGCTTTTCGAGAGCGATTTTTCGCCAATCAAACGAACGAAAGGAGCATCATGGATTTATCAGTCAAACAAAGGCTGAAGTTGGTCTGGAAAGAGATCGGTCATGCCTACTACGCCTCTCTCGACCGTTGCGACGAGTTGTCCTCAACAGGCATCGGCCTGCTGTACTTCTTCGCGGCGGCAGTCACGTCATACTGGCTTGCTTGGGGAAACAAGTGGTGGGGCAACGGAAAAGTCTCCATCATCGCACCGCTCATCCTGGACGGATTGGCGGTCCTTGTTCTCCTCATGGGCTGGTTCATTTACAAAAACCGACAACGAAACGAGTTAGGAGAAGAGGAAATCTCATGAACAAAAAGACATTCGTTGTTTCCACCGTCGCCATGCTCATTCTCGTGGGCGTGGCAGGGTTCTATTTCGGCAAGGAGAGCTGTCGCCCGACATACTGCCTTCCTGTCGAGCAAGTGGACGTGAAGAAGGAGGCCGTCGACTGCGTTTCTAAGTCTCCCATCAAACGCGTCAGCTTTTCGGAAAAAACTGGCGAAATGTGGACATTCGCCTTAGTTGGCCGAGACATCGAATTCCGAATCTTCGAGCGTCAAGTCGAGCCAAAGTCTGACCGGATCTTCGGGGCTGGCCAATCCCACTGGCTTACCTCGATGGCTCGATTCAACACGAACGGCATCGTCCTCATCGGAAAAGAGTCTTACGCGGCCAAGCTGTTTCCGACAGCTCAAACGAGGCTCCTCGATGTCTGCCGCGGCGGGTTCCTCACGTCCGAAGACGTGAGTTGAGTTCAACGATCAACAGGAGAAATCCAATGAACCGACAACTGTCTTGGAAAGGCAGTAAGCGTCCTGACGGCCTCATCACGGGCCTTCTGTATCTCACCCTTTTTACCCGCAACGCCACTCCAGTGCGCGACTTCAGGTTTCACCTCGATGTACTCGGGCGAAACCTCGTTCTCTTGGACGATGTGAAAAAGAAGCAGGTCGTCGAAGTGAACGATCGCGAGCCGCTGCCAACCGACGTCCCACGTCTCATGACATGGGCGCACGAGGTTCTGATCAAGCTCCTCGACTACTATCGGCCGGTGTACGTCAATCTTCCGGTTCGTCAGTCGTTCGGTGACTGTGAGAATGCACCTCTCATCGTCAGTGTCGATCAGCAGTTCCACTGGGAGCTCGTGGCCGGACCATCGCGTCTCAGTGCGAATGTCGACCTCTCGGCGATGATGTAGCCGACAAGTGCGTGGCCGGGCGTGTGACGGCCGCCCGGCCTGCGTTAATATATTTTGTACAATCGGTACGAATCCCAACAGGGTTCGTGTCATTCACGAGCCTATAGAGCACAGCTTTACTAGGCTCGTTTTTAATTAAAACGGAATATCGCACAAAAGCCTTTAACAACCTGCAATTTTACAGAAACCCTTGTAAATCAAGATCTTTCTTTGTAAATGAGACAGTGACCGAGACGGGTGTTTTGTGTCTCATCTGTAGCATTCACAAAAACGCCCCAGTGACCGAGACACCTCGCCACAAGGATAGAAGGGGTGCTAGAATATGCTTGTCGCACTTGGCCTAGCGGGTTCCAGACCAATGTCGGTCAGCAGTCTAGTTTAGTATCGATGGACCTAGAGGGGTCAGAAACTAAACAGATAAACTATCCAGTCATCGCATACCGGCTGAGAGCCGTATTCAGAACTAAAAAACACCTGATCGGGTGCTTTTTGGTTTGGTGCAATTTGATTAGGTCTTATTCAACAATTGAGCGCCAAATTATTTCAAACATCTCTCGATGAAGTTCCACAATGCTTTTATTTTCAATCACTACCGTCATATAAGGAGGAGTTAATTCAAGCACGACCATTTTTTTAGGCAGTAGAATAGTGTCAACGTTGAGTGGAGTTCCTATTGGTAATATTTTACTCTTTTGATTAAAATTTTTCTCAAATTTCTTATGCTCTCTAGCAATTTTAGAATCCTGAAATAATAAACGAGTTTTAATATCTAATTTAGCTCTTTCCTCAATGTATGAGACCGCAAATTTAGGATCTAGGTTATACCACTTTTCCTGATTTGCTATCACTAAATAATCCTCATGGGGGCGAATTTCCTTAAGGCTATCTCTGTATATAGCCTGCATTTTAGAAATGCCGGTGTAATATTTTATAACGCTTTCTTCACCTTTTAATTTATACAACCCTAAAAATTCTGGAAGAACATTTTTAAATTCGGACTGGCGAGACTCCAACATCAATTCAAGCTTCTCTGGATTTTCTGGCGTGTAAATATGTTTTAATCCCTTTTGTTCGATACTTATTAATCCTTTTTGTTTTAAATTTTCAACTATGCCGTAAATGGTCGTGCGTTTTATATCACAAGCGCGCGCAAGCCTTAATATGCTCGTAGGACCGAGCGATAGAGAAGCAAGGTACACACTCGCCTCTTTCTGTTCAAGGCCAATATTCTTTAGTATATTCAATAATTTATCGTTTTTCATAATTTTGTCGTAATTTGCGACAACATAAACAGCTTAACAAATATAGGCAAAAAGTCAAATTAAATAATTTTGACGACAAATATGACATAAATGTGAAATTATTGCATAATTATAATTCACATGAAGGATAAAACAACCAAAAAAGTGATAGTTGTCGGAGCTGGTATAAGTGGACTTATGGACGCTTTTTTCCTTTTTAATGCTGGTTTTAAAATATCTCTTTACGCTAAGGGACCAGATCCTAGAAAAACAGCAAATATTACTGAGCAATATTCATCTACGAGAGGAGGAGGACCAGGAAGATTTATCTCACGCTTTGAGGGCGAACATTACCTTGGCGATTCTCCAATGTATCCCGACATGAAAGGTGCATTTCAAAATCATGTATCGCAAGGCGGCTGGCTTGGCAAACACCCATATGAATTTACCAAATTTGATAAAAAATGGTTGACTAAAAGATCACTTGCTTCTGATGATAAAAATAAAATGCAGAAGACCGAAAAGTTTTATGTCGAAGCTAACGGTAAGGCCATGCAATTATGGCAAGAAATGATTTCCAAATCTCCAGAATTATTTAAAGATGTTGACCTACTCAATACTGGAATTTTGAGACTTTATGATAACCCCATCCTTTTTAATTGGGCGATTAAAAGACACAAAAAAGAAAGTGTATTAGAAAGAACGTTATCGCTTCCTGAAGTATCAAAAGAGTATCCATATTTCTCAGAAGCCGTAAAACGTGGATACCTAAGAGGAGGAGGCATAGAGGCTCCTGGTTTTTCCTTCAATATTCACAAGTTTACTGATAACCTAATTAATTTTCTAGAATTACAAGGAGTAGAATTTAATTGGAATAAAGAAATATCGAAGATTAAATTGTCAAAGCGAGGACTAGTTATGGGGTTAATGTGCAAAAACAATCTTATAACTGCGGATTGCTACTCTATAAACCCGGGTGCTTATTCAGATGAAAGGTTTTTCAAAAGAACTCCGGCAGAAGGTAAAATCGCAGGAGTTGTAGGGAGATGGATGTATATGCCGAGTCCTAAAAATTTCAAACGTCCGGTAAAAATTCATGGAGGTACAAGAATTGAAAGAGGTAAAAAGTTTCCAGTAGTTGATATAAATTTAACGCATTTTGTAGATGCAGATGGAAAAGAAAAGCTTGCTGTGGGTGGCGGTTATGCATATATTGGTAAAACTCCTTTTAATCTAAATAATCCAGCTTTTAAAATAATTGATGCCGAAAATAGAAGAACGGTTAGACGATTCCTGGGTCCAACTTACAGGGAAGCTCTCAAAAAACGAAATATACAAAAGAGCGATGAAACTTGCGCACGATCATTTACTTATGACGATATACCAGTGATGGATAATATGAAAACAGTTAATCGTGGAATCTTGCGGATTAATATCGGAACCAACACAGGAACAACAACGATCTCTCCTTTAACAGCCCAAGAAACAGTAAGAGCATTTAGCGCATAATTTTATTAAAAGTTAGCTAATCACGATAAATATATGGAAAATAAAAAAATAAGCTTAGTAAATTTGCTATAATCAATCCATGAAAGAAGGCACAAACTTCCTAGATAGAAAATTTCCCGATTTAACCGGCTCAAAACCCGTGGAGCGGGCAATAAAAAAAGTAAAAAGAAAAGGAGAAAAAGCTCCAAACAAAAGACCTGAACGAATAGAAGCTTATTTGGATCGGTTAAAAAGCATAATCTCTCCCGAAGCGGAAAGCCACTCAAATTTTAGTCGTAAAGAAAGGAATTTGAGATTACTGAAAACTATGCTCCATGATAATTTTGTTATTAAGCCGGAAGAAATTCCCGAAGCTTACTTTGAAAATCAGAGGCGGATACAGCGAGAACAGGGCAAAGGCAACGCTGAGTTGACTCAATATCGAAGGGAACAACTAGCTGAAGCTATGATTTCTGATCAGCAAACTTCTTTAGATAAATGGGTTGATTATCTAGCTTCACCTGACGCTAAATATCCTGATTGGTTAAAGTATTATGGAATAAGAAATATTTTGGGGCTCGGCGGATACAATAAAGAAGAAAAAACATTCTCGAAAAGATCCAGAGGCACAGTTAGCCCCTTCCCCGACTTGGATCGAGCAGCGCTATCTTATGTGTTGGATATTTTAGAAAAGAAAGTTAAGGGAGAGGGCATAGATCTTTCTAAGTTGGAATCAAGCGATAAAGAAAGGTTTGAAAAGTTACTAGCCGCAGAAAATTTTGGGAAGTTGTATGTTTGGGCTATAGAAAAAGAAACACCGGGCTCAAAAGAATTTGATCTTGAGAACGTTCAGGGTGAGTGGGTAAAATATCGCAAAGGATCCGATCATATGCCTCTTGTAAAATCTATTCAAGGTCGTGCGACTGGTTGGTGTACTGTAGGAGAATCAATAGCCAAAGCCCAACTTTCTGAGGGAGATTTTTATGTATATTACTCATTGGATAATAATGACAGAGCCCTAATCCCCAGAGCAGCAATACGTATGGATGGTGAAGAGATAGCAGAACTTCGCGGGATCGGAGTTGAACAAAATCTAGACCCCTATATTGGAGAAGTTGTTCAAAGTAAATTGAAAGAATTTCCTCACGCCGCTGAATACGAAAAGAAATCTTCTGACATGAAGCGTCTCACAGACATAGAATCAAAACATAAAGCAGGGCAAGAGCTTTCAAAGGATGACCTTATTTTCCTATACGAGATAGATGCCGAAATTGAGGGTTTTGGTTATGACAAAGACCCTCGTATCCGCGAAATAAGATCCCAAAGAAACTCCAATCATGACATGTTGATTGTTTTTGAGTGCGAAGAAAGTCAAATTGCGCGAGATGCGAATGACATAAAACAAGGTATAAAAGCGTATATAGGTCCATTAACGCCAGGCATTTTCATGAAAATTCAAGAGCACGGCGTAGAGCATATATATGCTTCCTTCCCGGAAGAACATATCAGAAAAGATAAAATGCTTGTAGGTGGTAAAAAGCCCAAGGAGCTTTTTGATGACTTGACTAAAAAAGGAGTATTGAGGAAGAAGAAGTCTTATTTCGCTAGCGATTTTTTGACTGATTTTTTACACCGCGGTGAATTTACAACAGTGGAAAAACCACAGTCTGTTGAGTTTGTTCGTTTTAGGGTAGCGTCTCTCGGCTATAGTACATTAGATCCTAAGGATCGAAACAGCTCTATGAGCATGAAAGAACTCCTTGAACACGCTCATGACTTAGGATTAAAATTATGCTCTATTGAAGCCGGATTATATTATAGGGATAAATACAGGAATCAGCCTGTCACTGTCACAGACCATATTAACAATGCATATGTGTGTACAGAGCCTATAATGAATGAGGATGGTAAGTCTGTATTTTTGAACTTGGTTAATAATTACGGAGGAGGCCTAGGTATAGAAGAAGGTTGGGGTCTTCTTTATCCAAATGATGAAGTTATTTTTATTCTCTCTCAAGTTTCAAATAAAGATTCGGTTGAGCCAAAAAGTTAAAAACAAATAAGGGCACTTAAGCCTGAATCATGAGGTAATGTATTAATCCCTTTCCAATAAACAGGATATGTGCCATAATCTAGCTACTAGCTCTTAAGAGGTACCAATTGTAGGAAACTACAATTGAAACGACCCTCTGCCTTGTATTGGTCGTTCGATCTAGATTAGTTAGTCCAAGCGTTATCGGTGATTTGCAAGTCCTCGGACTTCAAACCACATAACATTGTTATTTGTTCAACCAAGTTGAACAGCACATAATTCAAGACATAAATCATAAGATTGCTCTTAATAAAGTGATTGATAAGATTAACCATTGTAATTATACCAACGTTATTAGCTGACCCTAGCTTACAAAATAAGCAGGACATTGGATACAAGCTAACTATATAAGTTAAACGACCTCTTCTTAGTGAACCATGTCAGCGGTTTTCAGGAAGAGGTCTTTGCGTTCTATATGCCATATCAAGAATGGAGAGATAAAATAAAACCTGAGAAAAAGATAAGAAGTTATCAACATATTGATGATCTCATTGATTTAAATATAGATAAAGATTTTAATAAAATTGTTCATGCTATTAAGAACATAAAGAATCATCAATTTTTGCCATTTATTAAAAGAGTTGAAACAATCATTCGTTTTCGTAAAAATAAAGAAGGCAAAGCTCAGAGGGAATCTAAAATACGGCCAATAATGTATGCTTCTCACGTAGATTCACACATATATAGTTACTACAATTTTATTCTGTTAGACGAATACGAGAACTACTTAAGAACCTTGGGTATTAATCCCAATGTTATTGCTTATAGAAAAGTAGTAATAGAAAAAACCGGAAGAGGCAAAAGCAACATTCATTTTGCAAAAGAAGTGTTTGATTATATACAAACTCAACAAGAAAGCGTTGTCGTTACTCAAGACATTGAAGGTTTTTTTGATAATATTAATCATGAGTTGTTAAAACAAAAAATATGTAAAATAAAGAGTATTGCCAGACTCGACGACTCTTTTTTTAAGATTTTTAAATCACTAACTAAATATAGATATATCGAACATAAAGATTTTGAAGATAAAAAAATTAGACGAAAAATTAAAAAACATAAGTATGCTATATACAGAGCTCTTGAAGGCGTTTTTAAAGAAAACAAAACAGCTAAAGGCATACCTCAAGGTAGTCCCATAAGTGGATTACTTGCTAATATATCTCTTATTGATTTTGATAATGATATACGGATTACGTTTCCAGATGTTTTTTATCGTAGGTATAGTGACGATTTAGTATTTGTATGTAAAAAAGAACAAAAAGATTTGCTGCTTCAATTTATTGATAAAAAAATCAAAGAGTCAAAACTAAGAATCAATGCAAATAAATCTTTTATTAGTTATTTTAAACAAACTGGCGAAAATGTAGTTTGTGAACAGGTTACTGATGGTTTACATGAGCCATTGGGTCGCAAATACGTTGATTATTTGGGATTGGAATTCAGTGGAACAAAGATTTTTTTAAGAAAAAATACTATACAAAAATTAAAGCGCAAACAAATAGCAAAAACAATTAAACGAGTGTCTAATACCATAAAACAAAAAAGAAGGAAACCAAAAAAGATTAAAAATTCTACTGTAAAGATTCGTAGTAATTACCTCAAGAAGGCAGTAGAAGTTGTGAACAATTCTGGTGTAAAAAAACAAGTTTTAAAAGTCACCAAAGACAGAAACAAGGCAAGAAGAATGACGTTGAGGGAAATTAATACCCAATTGTAGGCAAGTGTAAAGGACTGTCACTTTTGTCACTTTTTGATGCGCTCGAGACGCGTCGCTGTGGTAGAATAAAAGTATTAAAAATAGCTTTACAGGGTAATGAACTGAAAGGTTCTAGATCGAGAACGCCAGCTATAAAGTTTGCTATAATAGAAACATGAGAGAAATAGAACCATCTAGGATCATAACCCCCGAACTTGGAGCTGAGACAATAAGCGCTGAAAGAGCTCTTCGAGTAGCAAATATAATAAGCGACCTGGAGGGAAGGCGGTTGGACAATAAACAGAAAAAATCCGCAGCAATTATAGGAGCAGCGGAAAGGAGTTTTGACTCCGCTTTTGATACAAAAGACATACAAAGTGCTCGTTTGAGGGGAGAAGAGATATTAAACTTAATTACAGAACAAAAAACACGATCTCCACACCTAGATTTTTATTTAAATCGGGCGTTGGTGCTGGCACAGGAAAATCTGAATCCCGAGTCCTTGGCCGCGTTCGCCGATTTAACCCGAGCGCAGATAGATTCCCATACAACAAAGAGAAAAAGGCATTTCGTTGGCCACCATACGAGACATTACACAACGAAAAGGAGGTAAGGCTGCCCTAATGCTTGCATTAGAAGTAAGTCCGAATATGGATTTAAAAAAGCAAAAATGTTATGAGGAGCTTGGATTTCTTGTCCAGCTTATAGATGACTTTGAAGATAGAGCGGTAGATGTTAAAGACGGTATTATCACACTAGCTAATAGCCTAGAGAAGCCCGAGATGGTTGGTGAAATTATAAAACAAGCTCAGAAAGTTAAGAAAATGTTTGAAAGCCAATACGAAGCCTATAAGTTGAGCGAGATATTTAAGTTTATTGACCAGTTATTGGCGAGCGCAGGGATTTTAAAGTAAAAAGGTTCCAACATCGCGCCAGACGGTCAGCAACCTTGAGTAGAGTTCGGACTCCGAGGAGGGTCCGATCATGAACTCTTACTTATTCTGTTTGGTTAAAACATAAATGATTCTGGGTTGTTGAATATCGTTGACAGTAGCATTAAAACGGTTAGTACTCAATACTGTTAATCCTGTTTGCTCGGCTAGAGTTTGAACGCCATGCGTATTAGGAATTGCAAAGACCAGGTTTGGTTCGTCCTCAGAGACGTTTAATTCGACCCCATAGTTTTCATCCCTACTTAAAAACTCTACATTTCTTTTCGATGCTGGTACATATTCCTGGGCGTCTATTTCCGGCAACTCTATGACTATTTTACCTCCTGGTACTACATGTGCAGAATATGTCTCTAATGCACTGCGCTGCTTATCCTTCGGTATATTGGCGAAGGTTCCCCACATAAGAATAATTCCATCATACTCGCCGGAAATTTTTTCAGGAGAAATAAGATCATCTTGGTAAATATTCATACCTAGCGATTCACTCGCCATTCTTTCTTGCATTGAGTCAAGCATTTTTTGCGAGCCATCAAAAGCATCGACTTGAAAGCCGCTCTGTACCAGAGGAATAGCAATCCTGCCATAACCGCAACCCGCATCTAAAATTCTGGAACCAGCAGAAAATAGTCTGGCCAGTATGCGTAATTCTTTTTCCGTTCGATCTCTACCTTCACTATCCTCTAACCACTTAGCACCTCTTTTGTTATAGAACCCCGGAATGCCTTCTGACATATGTGTGATTGTAGCATTTTACACGCGAGGTTGCATGCCCGTGTCATTATGTATAAATGAAAGACGAGGGTATTTAACTGTTCCGAGGGGCGTCAAAATGCTATAATGAAAATTGTCAGAAAAGCCTTGCGGGGTAAGGTATGAAAATATCCGAGACCGATGAGGCCAGCCAACTTAAGCGCAGTTATCCCGCACGAGATGCGTCGAAACTACTCAAGAACTAGTCAGTAATAGCATACCCGCTGAGAGCGGTATTCAGAAGCAAAAAGTCACCCAAGAGGTGACTTTTTGCTTTGTGGAAGATGTATAAGAAACTGCCATTACTTTCTTTTTTTCTGCTTATCACTTATCTTTAAAATTAAATTTGGGTCAGGACAAATGCTCAAATAATAATCTTTCTCTGACAGTCGTGCCACGCCTGGAAAATCCCCCCTCTTACCCAACATGTCAGAAATAACTTGAAAATGTAGGTGTGGAGGCCATTGACCATTCTCCATAGAATTTCCTAAAGTTGCCACTTGTTGTCCTTTTTTTATTTTCATACCTACTTTGATATTTTTCAATGACGATCTACTAAGGTGCCCGTATAAAGTATAAAATTTAATTCCGCTTAAAACGTGTTCCAAGATAATTGTCGGACCATAATCAAGCGGATTATTGTTGTCTTGAAAACTATGAACTTTCGCTGACAAGGGTGAATAAACTTTCGTACCTGAAGGTAGCCATAGATCGGTAGCTAGATGTACAGTTCTAGGTTCATCTCTGTCTAAAAATAAATTACTAAGGTACAATACTCGATTTTCCCCATAGCCGCCTATTCCCCATTTTTGCCCAACCTTTTTAAGGGTTAACCCTACATAATTTTCAAAAGCTTTTATATCGGTGATATCGACTCGTTTTAAGTCTAAATTATTTTTTGTAAAATCAAAGACAAAAGGCTGTTTCTGTGAAAATTCTCCAGAAATTACTGGAGCATAACTTTTAGCATGATTAGACAATATCTGACTTAAATTTGTGGGTTGTTTTAATTTATCCATAAATATAATAAGTAATTTAATTTTTAAAATTTATAAGCAAAAGTATAGTTATTTAATTTCCCAAAACCATTCATGTTCTGCCTGAAAGAAATTCCCCGGAAAAGCCCAAGTTGTTCGTATATCTATTCTTGAGCCATCATTTACCAGAGCCAAATCTAGATGACTTTGGTCTTTGTCAATCATAGTTGCTACAGCTACTCTCATCCATTCCTTTTTTTGATCTTTATAACCCAACCTGAGAGCAAGAATTTTTTCGGCGTTAAGCATCTTAAGTCCATTAGATTGACCTGCAGCCTTGATTTCACCTATAGTCACAAGTTGTTTTCTGGGAAACCCTAGATCGAAAGCAGAAACCCTAGCTACGGGGAATGTAAAAAGCTCTAGGCGTTCTTCAAACGGGTGAGCTAAAATATAATCTGTTGCCCAACTTTCAACATGCATTTCCGCCTCTTCTATTTGTTCTAAAAAATCTGCCGAACCTTTATGAATTGGTATTTTAATTTGTCTCCAAACATTCCATTTTTTAATATTTTTCATGTTCATTCTTTACTCCTATTTATTAGAGAAAAGGTGGGGAGACGAACTCTGTTAAAGTTCGCCTCCTGCCCTAGATTGATCATACTAGATGGTTAACCAACCCATCGATCAGGACGGGAAGTTTTGCCATCTGGTAATTACGGTACCTCAGTTCCTCTGGCTGGTCGGTACCGTACACCGGAGTAATGTCGAGAAAGCTAATGACGGGGCCGTGATCTATTTCTCCGTCAACGAAGTGGATAGTGGCTCCGGTTCTCACCCCCACTTCGTTCTTAGCTCTGCTTATCGCGTCTGCGGTCGGGGTCTTGCCCCGAAACGCATATGGATGTCCCGGCACGGTAACGCCGGGATGGATGTTCAGTACACGCCTGGGTATCCACGCCCAGAGGTGGTCAATCCTGGCCATGTAATGGTCGGAGAGTAAAATATCCGCCTCTCTTTCGACCATGAATTCGAGCACCTTTCGCTCGAACTCCTCCTTTGCGACTTCCCGACCTTTCTGGTCGCTTAGGGGGAGTGCCCTGAAATTGGACGGAATGTTCGTTGTGACATCCCGGACCAACATCCCTTCTGGTCCTCTCAGACCAAAGGGGTGGATCCAAGGGCCACCCAGGGTGGGGGTCTTTGGGTAACCACCCAGGTCTTTATCCATATCGTCGGTGACCACACCGACTACCTGGGTAAGACCGTACAGCCGACCTCCTGGCAAAGTTGCCAGCACCAGGTGCTCCAGAGATCCTTTCATGTATCTGGAACCGTCCCGCGTATGGACCATCTCCCCATTCCTGTCGCACAGGGCGATGTCCCGAATGGAAGTTAGCACGCAAATTCTCATATAGCTCCTCCTGAAGGACAACACCGAAGTTGGCGAATCCACATAAAGACTATCAGGATAAAAACCAAAAGTTAAATTTTTCAACATTTACGCCATATATTTGACTTTTGGTAATATTTGTTAGAATATGTAAATATGATCAAAATACAACCAATAGTCCAGGAGATAGTCTTAGGTGAGATAGAAGCTTATGTCGCCCTATCTAATGGCTATATGAACATGAGCAGTTATGCACATAAAATTCGGCCTGCGGTAGAGGCACTTACGAAAAAACAAGTAACAATTAACGGGTTGGTAGTTGCCTTGTCACGATTAAAAAAAGAATTTAAAAAAGAAAAACCACTTTTGCAAGAAGTGGCTATAACTAATATCACGACCAAGCTTCCTCTCTCAGAAATGGTTTATGAAAATACAGATGCTTTAGTAAACAGACTTGAATCTCTGCATAAAAAAATATCTGTATCGCGAGAAGATTTCTTTACGGCTACAGTGGGAACTAAGGAGCTGTCTATTGTATGCTCTTCCAATATGGAAAAGAAAATAATAGGGCACTTCAATACAAAACCTAAATTCGTAGGGCATAACTTGTCTGCGATTGGAATATCTTTTAAAGAAGACCAGCTCAGTACGCCAAATATTATTTTTTCTCTTATCTCCGTAGTAGCTCGGGCGCGCATCAATATAGCTGAAATAGTTTCAACCTATACCGAATTAATTTTCATAGTTGCAGAAAAAGACTTTAGCAAAACAGTGGCTCTATTTTCAAGCATGCATAAGTAAATTGTGTGTTAGAATTATAATATGAAATTCTACTTATCATCTTACGAACTGGGAAACGAAACTGCAAAGTTAAAAGAACTAGTTCCGAAAGGAAAAATTGGCTATATTCCAAATGCGCGTGATTTTACCGGTGCTGATCCGGAGAGAAAAGCTAAGCGAAATGAGAATGATATGAACTCACTTCGGGCACTTGGGTTTGAGGTAGAATTAATAGATCTACGCAACTATTTCAAGAAAAAAGAAGAGTTAAAGCAAAAACTGGAAGAACTTAGGGCCATTTTCATTAGTGGCGGGAACGTTTTTGTTTTGCGCCAAGCAATGAAATTAAGCGACCTCGATGAGATTCTCAAGGAATTCAAAGACAAAGAAAATTTCCTCTATGCTGGTTATAGTGCCGCTGGTTGTGTACTTTTTCATGATCTAAAAGCATATCCTATAGTAGATGATTCTACTGACACACCATATGAGGAATTAAAAGAAGTGATTTGGGAAGGTTTAGGACTTGTCGATTTTGCTTTTATGCCTCACTGGGATTCTGACCATCCAGAATCCGAAGGGGTTCAGCAGGAAATTGAGTTTTGTAAGCAAAACAATATTCCTTATAAAGCGATTAGAGATGGAGAAGTTATTATTATAGAATAGGGTTTAATTACCTCATTAGGATGCGTTATAATTCGTTTATTGATATAAGTGTTCCAACGTCGTACCAAATCTCCCAGCCAATACTTTGGACTAGAACTTTGGTATAATCGTGCGCATAAACAAACATGAGGATTAAATCAGAAGGAAAAACCGTTACCGTAAACGATAAATTCCAGAAAGGATATGAGTATGAACTTTCCGAGCCGACAGGAAGAAATTTTGACCTTGGTTTCAAGCCGGAGATTACTCCGAAAGATATGCTCAAACTCGGCGTTTTTGGAGGCAAGTACATGACCGACTGCAAGAAAGAATTTCCAAAAAGCTGGTTTACCCATGCAAAGCTTTCTCCAAAACATCACGACGATACTATTAATTATTTCCACAAGCATGCCAGCCAGCCACTTAAAGTATGGGAAGAAAAAGGTTGGATCAATGAAGAACACGATCCACGGGGATGGTTTCAGTGGTATTGCCGATATTATATGGGTAGAAGGTTGCCTGAGGAGGATGAACGCCAGATTAAACGCTGGAAAGCAATCAAGCGACACACTGCTCAGATTATGAATAATTGTAGACCAAAAGATATGACTTGCAGACCGGGGCAAAGGCAGGCACTTTTGCACTGGGCTTACGACAGCCGCAAACTCTAAAAGACTTAAATGGACACATACAACTGGTACTCACAACTTATAAAACCCTCATGGTCGCCACCCGCTTATGTATTCGGGCCGGTGTGGAGCTTTCTGTATATACTTATCGCTATATCTTTCGGTAGGGTATTTTGGATGGCATGGAAAAAACAAATTCCGTTTGTCGTAGCTCTGCCGTGCATCCTTAATCTTATCTTTAATTTCGCGTTCAGCCCGCTACAATTCGGGCTTGAGAACAATCTGTTGGCGGCCATAGATATCTTGCTTATACTTGGTACCCTTATTTGGGCAATGATTGCTATTTACCCGCACGCAAAATGGATAACGTATATCCAGATACCATACTTGCTCTGGGTTTCTTTTGCTACAGTCTTACAGCTAACGATTACTTATTTAAATTAGGACGACCTAGACGGGTTATTCCTTTGCGGACATATCTGCTAAAATACCCTTACGACACCTGACACGGTACGTACCAGACCAGACATCGCAGCCAGTGTTTTTGACCAAATTTTGATATAATTGTGGTATGAATAATTGCCAAGTATCTAAGCGCGGTGATTCTACCGCACCGCGAACTTACCGAGTAACGGTCTGGGATTTAACTAAAAAGGACATAGTAAAGGGTTTTGCAGGGGATGAGAAATTGAATCCGCATTCGGTGTGGAAGTTTTTTCAAGCTTATGCAACTGTAAGCAATGATGCCGACCATAGTTTAACACCGGAAGAAATTGCCATAATGTGTTCATCCAACAGCGGGGAAGAACTTCATTCAAAAATTGTCGAAAGTATGCTTGGCAAGGTGGGGCTTTCCGAGAAAGATCTTGCCTGTGGCAAGCGAAATTTTTTTCGGTCCAAACGTGGCGACGATATTCCCAATCAGAGTTATTGTGATTGTGGCGGCAAGCACGCCGGATTTTTAACACTTGCCCGTCTTCTGGCAAAAAATGATGCCGAGTTTCATGATTTGGCGAAAGGGTATTTAGATAAGGACGGGACAGTACAGCAAGAAATTGTAGCCGCACTGGTTCGGGATGGCTTGGTGACAGACGCAGAAGTCGCCGGTTGGAAGTGGGAAAAGGATGGCTGTGGCGCTCCCGTGCCCGTTATGCAAGAAAAGACACTGTCTAGATTGTATGCACAGTTAGCCAGCGGTTCCAATGAAAACCTTGAGCGGATGTTTGATGCGGCCGCTCATAATCCGGAGTTAATTGGCGGTAAGGATGGGAGATTAGTCACAGAACTATCTATTCGCGGAATCAGGGAAGCGGGCGACGTAATCTTAAAGGATGGATTTGGAAGTGTTTTGACCTTGAGTGTAAGAGATGGTGATCGCAAACTGGGTATTGTCATACATGATACCGTGCAAGATAATTTTCGGGATGATGAACTGACGGCAGTGCTGGCCTCTACGCTGGATAAGCTGGGGCTGCCTTCCGAGTCCACTCGGGAAGTGGGTAGAGAATTGTATGGTCAGACTTTCAGTGAAATCCAATTAAAAGACACCCCACGAGAAATCAAAGAAATGAGAGGCTTGAAATAAATAAATACGAACCCTAATCCTTATTTTGGGGTAATCTGGTTCCAACATCATACCAAACACCCAGCCGGTAAATTTGGTATAATGTTACTATGAGTGAAAAACTTTCAATTTCCGTTGCTAAACATTTGGAGGATGAGAATGACCTATCTAAAAATAGAGATGCTGGACTGGTTCCTGGCCAGGAACAACTTGCTTTTTCTATGGCGGAAGCAATACATGAACACGCAATTTCAAATAAATTTAGAATCTTACTTTTTTATGTTTCACCCAAAAAAAGAGCACTCGAAACAGCAGAGCTTGTTAAAAAATGCCTTGCCGATAAAACAGATAAGCTGAGGATTATTTTGAAGGTTGATACAAATCTTCGCGAGATTGATCAAGGTAGATTTATTTTACCCGAGAGTTACCAGACGGGGGACCATTTCCCGGGATTAAAAATAGCCGGACAAATATTCAGTGCAGAAACTTTCAACTCAGAGAACCCTGCAAATGATAATTTGAATTACCATTTTGGCGATCCCTTACTGCAAACAGACGGCACTTACAAGTATCCCGAACTTCTTCAGTATTTTTCAGAGAGAGGCGAATCTTATAGGGATATCTTGTTAAGATTCTATGGAGAAGTTATTAAATTTTCGGGGAGTTTAGAAAGATTAAAGGATAAAGTTGACCCGGTAATTTTCACGCACGGTCAACCTCACCAAATTTTCCTGAATCTTTCCCAAGTAGCTGAAAAAGTTGAAAAGGAAGGTTTTAATGTTGAAGTAGGCAAACTTCCGCGCATTTGTTGGGATTTATATCAAACAACAAGACTAGGCGTCATACCTTTTGGACAACTTACTTTTATATCTATTGAAAATGTGTGTAAGCCTAAAATGGTTGATATCTTAAAAAGAGAAATTACACACCTTAAGGGGATATAACGGTTCCAACTTCGTACCAGACACGCAGCCCTGTCCGCAAATTAAAATCTGCCCAAACGGTTTATATTCCACAAAAAGCACCCAGTCGGGCGCTTTTTAGTTTGCGTTGCTTTCCTCATTCAAGCTGTTAGAATTAAAAATATGCTACCCATAATTTTAATTGCTTTAGCTGTTATAGCGGGATTGCTGATCGGAGGGGCCATCCTTCTTGGCGTTTCCAAGCTTTTCGGCATACAAAACCCTAGCTATAAAAAATCACTAGTAATATTGGTTGCTTCATGGCTGGCCTCAACCGTTGTCGGAGTAATTTTTGCCATCATCGACCTAGGAGCCATATCAAACGCTTTGGTAACGCTCGCATCTTTCTATGCTTTTTATTATTTATTTCACCGCTATTATGCAAGCACTTGGGCCAAAACGCTTGGCGTGTATATCGCCTTTAGCGTGGCGGGGGTTCTCGCAGCTATTATTCTTGTTTTGCCATTGCGCCTCTTCGCCCTAGAACCTTTCACGATCGTAGGAGACGCCATGAGCCCTACATATGAAAGCGGTGACTATCTTTTGGTAAATAAACTCGTTCGGTCATACGAACGCGGAGATACCGTCTTATATTCGCGATCTAATGAGCCCGGTAAGGTTTTCGTGAGAAGAATAGTAGGGTTACCGGGAGAAAAAATCGAGGTACGTGATGGCAAAATACATGCAAACGGGGCGCGCCTGCCTGAAGAAGAATATATTGCGGGCACTACCGCTATCAATGCTTCGGTCAATTTAGCCGAGGATGAGTACATTGTCTTGGGAGACAACAGAGGCTTGGAACCGGAACTAAAAAGCTTAGAGCCCATTCACCGATCGAATATTATTGGAAAGGTATTCTTTAAACTGCCTACTCGGAAAGCCGCGCCCGATATAAGCCTTTTGGACTATGTGGAGCACCAATTCGACCCGACGATTAACCCTGACACTGGTTCTCATGAAGAATTACGCAAATTGGAGAAAAGCAAGAAAACTTTTCACGGAGATGCTAAAGTCCTTGCCGACAGCGATTCGATGAAATATGTGGAACTCACGCGCGAAGATGAAGAAAAGGGCGTACTTCAAAAATTTACCGCAGGCTCCGATACGTACGAACTTAAGGGTGGATTGCTTACAGGATATGGTGTTTACAAGAACGATACTCAGCTTTTCAGAAGAAACATGGAATACGGAGCAAATGGCCCCATACTTGATTGGCGAATCGTAGAGGGTAAACCTGCATTTACCGTTCGTTTAAGCTGTGAAGAGAATTCATGTACTCATGATGTTTTCTACGGTGGCGAGTTCCTGGGCGAGAAGTACAAGATCTATAATATACAAGATCCTCGATATCTTTTCGCATATAATGAAAAAATCGGTTTTGTCGCCAAAGACTCAGGCCAGCAAGATGTAATTTTTTATAACGGCAAAATCATAACCGGTCCTTTCGATACCATTCACACACACAATTGTTGTTCAATTATGCAGATATTGCCGACAGTGTATGAAAACGGAATACTATTATTTTATGGAACCCGGAGCGATAAAGGTTATTTGGTTGAAGTAAGACTTGATAGTTATTATGCTGACAAAAATCCGGAACAGTCGGATGCCATTATTGATGATGTAAAATCGGATTAATATATGCTTCCGAAAGCCCTTAAAATCTACGTTGGACTAGAACCTTGGTATAATAGCGGGTTGTATGTTGCTCGAGAAATTATGCTATCTGCGTAAATCTGTGCCTCTTAGGCCCGCCGCGTGGCTTCAATAGCGGCGACGTCGATTTTTCCCATAGTCATCATCGCCCCAAAAGCGCGTTTTGCTTCGGCGCCACCGGCGGCCATTGCTTCGATCAAAGTGCGCGGTGTAATCTGCCAAGATAGTCCCCAGCGATCCTTGCACCAACCACACTGGCTTTCCTCGCCGCCATTGCCTACGAT
>JALYJR010000010.1 GCA_030775165.1 bacterium
GTGTATTAGCGTGAAAAATATGCAAAAAAGTGTTAAAATGAACAGATAAGATGCCGAAACCCAATCGAGTTCAGATAATCAAATACGGGCCACCACCACCGGAACTTCCGGTCTTCGGCAGAGTGGAACCCTCGGAGGTTTCTTTCATCGGCAGGACGAATTACGTAGCGTCTCTCGAGGAGAAAAAATTTATTTTCGGCATCAAGCGGGTAGACCGCCGCCGGCACCTGTACATCATCGGTAAGTCCGGCGTGGGCAAGACCAAGCTTCTTGAGCTTTTTTTGCGGCAGGATATTACCTATAACCACGGCCTGTGTCTAATAGATCCGCACGGGGATGTCATCGATGCCATACTGGACTATATTCCCAAAGAGCGGATGGAAGACGTGTGCATCATAGACCCGACGGACTTGGATTTTCCTGCATCTTTCAACCCGCTTCAAAACGTGGACCCCATGTTCAAGTTTCAACTGACGCAGGGACTCATCGAGGTTTTCCAGAAACAATTCGGCGCAAACTGGACGCCGCGTCTCGAGCACGTGTTTCGGTTTACCTGTTTGGCACTTCTAGACTATCCGCACGCGACCATGCGCGGCATGATTTCCATGCTGACCGACCGAAATTACCGACAGAAGGTCGTGGAGTACATTACCGATGACATGGTCAAAAGATTCTTCGCGATAGAATTTGCCGACTGGTCGGAAAAATTCGACACGGACGCCATCATACCTCTCGTAAACAAGCTCGGACAATTTCTTTCCGACCCTTTGCTTCGAAATATTTTCGGGCAGAAAGAAAATAAAATTGACATAAGCAAATTGATGAACACGCAGAAAATCATTCTCATCAATCTGTCCAAGGGTCGGCTGGGCGAGGAGAACTCTTCTTTCCTGGGTTCCATCTTCCTTACAAAAATCAAACAGGCGGGAATGGAGCGCGCTTCGATTCCGGAGTCCGAGCGCAAGGATTTCTATCTTTACGTGGATGAGTTCCAAAACGTTGTGACGCAGACCTTCGAGAACATATTATCGGAGGCCCGAAAATACGGACTAAACCTGACCATGGCGCATCAGTACGTGGGTCAGATATTGACCAAGGTGCATCAGGCCGTGCTCGGAAATTGCGGGAGCATCATCACTTTCCGTATTGGCGGCGAAGACGCGGTCAAGATGAAGCCGGAGTTCGCGCCCCTTTTCGACGTGAAAGATATGATAAACCTCGCGGTCGGGGAAATTTACGTGAAGATGACTATCGACGGGGAATCCTACGACCCGTTTTCAGCCGAAACTCTGAAAGTGCTTCCACCGACCCATCCTTCGCTCAAGGAGGAGATTATCGCCGCTTCCCGCCGCAAATATTCCATAGAAAAGAATGCAGCCGCCAAACTCATAGCCGAGGAAGAAGCGACCATAATCCGAAGCTCTGAAGAAAAAGCTATAATTGAAGGCAAGACGCGCCAACGAGGAGATGACAGCACGGGCGGTGAAGAAAAACCGCAGGTCGCCGCTTCACAAGAGGCGGAACCTATGATATAGTGGGAAATCCCTGATTAAAATCTAAGCTTTATTTTAAGAATGTCTAAAGATTACTACAATATTTTAGGAATAAACAAAGGTGCTTCCAAGGACGAGATTAAAAAGGCCTTTTATAAGCTGGCGCATAAATATCATCCCGACAAGAAAGGCGGCAATGAGGATAAATTTAAAGAGGTCAACGAAGCTTATCAGATTCTCTCCGACGAAGAGAAGCGCTCGAAATACGACCAGTTTGGCTCCGGTTTTGAGAATATGGGCGGCGGCTACGGTGGCGCGCAGGGTCAGGGATTCGGAGGTTTCGACTTTTCCGGCTTTCAGAACGGCGGCGGGGACTTTGACTTGAACGATATTTTTAGCGATTTCTTTGGCGGTGGCATGGGCAGGAATTCGGTGCGCCGCGGGCGGGATATTTCTACCGAGATTCAAATTCCTTTTTCGGATGCGGTTTTCGGCATTACCAGAAAAATATTGATAACCAAAACATCCGACTGTCTGGTTTGTAGCGGCACCGGTGCAAAAGTGGGCACCAAGATGGCAACCTGCAAGCAATGCAACGGTCAGGGCAGCATTCGAGAGGCAAAGAAAACAATATTTGGCACGATAGCCAATACCAAAGTCTGTGAGGTTTGCTACGGCACGGGCGAGGTACCCGAAACGGTTTGTGACAACTGCAAAGGCAGGGGAGTCTTGCGTAGAGAAGAAGAAATATCCATTGTGATACCGGCCGGTATTCGCGACGGGGAAATGATACGAATGACCGGCATGGGCGAAGCCGTATCTCGCGGCACATCCGGTGACCTGTATATAAAAATAAATGTCGCCCCGCATCCCATCTTTAGGCGCGAGGGACACGATTTGTCCATGGAGCTCGACCTCAAACTTTCCGAGGCGCTCTTGGGTGCAAAATATCCGATAAAAACTCTGGACGGCGAGATAGAAATTACTATCCCCGAAGGCGTAAGCATCAACGAGGTTCTACGCGTGCGGGGTAAAGGCGTACCGGTCAGCAAAAGCAAGCGCGGAGATTTACTCGTGAAGCTCAATATAAAGCTGCCCAAAAAACTTTCCCGCAAAGCCCGTGAAGTCGTGGAGGAGCTTAAAAAAGAGGGCATATAATGTTTCCTGAACAAATAATTTTTATAGGAGTGGCCGCTAATCTCGTCGGCTCATTTTGGTATTTGCGGGAAATAATTCGGGGGCAAACTAGGCCTAATTTAGTTTCCTGGGTCATTTGGACGTTACCCCCTTTTATTGGTGTGTTTTTGATGCTCAAGGCTGGCGCAGGTCTATCTTTTTGGGGCGCATTGGCCGCTGGCGTAACTTCGCTTCTGGTGGTTGCCATCGCTTTATTAAAGAATAACGGTTATTGGAAACTTAACAGATTTGATTTGGTGTGTGGAGCTATAGCCCTAACTTCACTCCTGATATACTTGCTTACTTATAATTTAGCAGTATCAATTCTGTTTGCGGTTATGGCCGACAGTTTAGCTTACATTCCCACCATCAGAAAGTCCTGGAAGTTTCCAGAAACAGAAAGCAGCTCTACGTATTGGGGCGGAACAGTAAATAATGCCATAGCTTTACTAATTATCACCAACTGGAGCTTCGCCATTTATTCCTTCTCAGTGGGGCTTATAATCATGAACTTGACGGTCATATTTTGTATTTATAGAAAAAAACTTTTAAATCTGATATAATTTTTTTATGCACGAAGAGAACATACCCGACAATTTTTTAGGGATTCCGGAGGTAGTGCCCCAGAACGCGGACGTGGTTATTTTACCTATACCCCTTGAAAAAACAGTGAGCTACGGCACAGGCACCGGAAACGGCCCGCGGGCAATTATCACGGCTTCGCAGCAGGTGGAACGCTATGATCACGAGCTCGGCTACGAGGTGGACAGCGAGACTAAGATAGCGACCTTGCCTTTTATAGAAATTAAAAGTGACAACTTGGAGGAGATTCAGAAGCAGATAAATGAAAGCGCCAAACCTTGGACGGATAAATTTCTGTTGTCTTTGGGCGGGGAACACTCTATAGCTCCCGCGCTCGTGAGCGCTTACCAAGAAAAATATCCGGACCTTTCCGTTTTGTATTTTGACGCGCATACGGATATGCGCGAGGAATGGGGCGGGACCAAGTGGTCGCACGCTTGCGCTGCGCGTCGCATCCAGGAAGGGGGAGTGAAAAATATAGTCTGGGTGGGCACGAGGAACACTTCACTCATGGAACAGCAGTATATTGACACGAAACAGGTAAATTACGGTAACAAATACGATTTAAAGAAAATTTTAAGCCAGCTTGGCGATAATGTTTACATCTCTTTCGACGTGGACGTGTTCGATTCGTCGATTATGCCCGCCACAGGGACGCCTGAGCCGGGGGGCATCAATTGGTATCAAGTGATGGAGATTTTCGAAGCGGTCACCCGCGAAAAGAACGTAGTCGGCGCCGATTTTGCGGAGTGCGCGCCAATTCCGCGTTTTCACGCCTATGATTTTTTGGTTGCCAAACTTGCGTTCAAGCTTATCGGTTACAAATTCCGCAAATAAAAATTACAGTTTGGAAATCTGTTGACCTTCAGGTGTATCTTTGACGTCGTAGCCCAAGGAATTTATTTTTTCTCTGAGTTCGTCGGATTCTTTAAAGTTCTTTTTTTGACGGGCTTGTTCCCGCTCATTAATTAGTTTTAAAACTTCCGGTAACATTTCCTCTTTTATAATTTCTTTTGCCTTAAGAAGTAACTCTGCTTTTTTAAAATCTAAACTCAGTACTTTATCAAAATCCAAAACGGTGGCTTTTTTGTCGGCGTCAGGGAGGTCTTTTTCCTTCAATAAATCCCAAAGCAGAGCCACAGCTTGGGGCGTGTCTAAATCGTCTTCTATGAACTTTTTGAACCTGTCCTGGTATTCTTGGTTTATCCTGCCTATCTCTTCGCCCAGGTCCAAATAGAGCCCGTGGAGGCGTTTTAGGGCCGTTTCCGCGCCTATCAGTGCTTCCTCGCTAAAATTTATAGGGGAACGGTAGTGGGACATCAATACCCACAGCCGGAAAGCCATAGGCGAAATACCGGACTCGAGCATGCCCCTTATCGTTTTGAAATTGCCCAAACTTTTAGACATTTTTTTAGAGTCAATGTTGAGAAATCCTGTATGTACCCAATAACGCACCAAGGGTGCGAGTCCCGAGGCAGATTCCATCTGAGCTATCTCGCACTCATGGTGTGGGAAAATGAGATCTACTGCGCCGCCATGGATATCATATTGCGGTCCAAAATTAGTTTCGGTTATAGCCGTGTCTTCGATATGCCAACCCGGCCGGCCGGTTCCAAAAGTAGATGGCCATGACGGTTCACCCGGCTTTTCCGCTTTCCAAAGGCAAAAATCATTCCAGCCGCGCTTCTCTACTGCTTCGTCGATTCTGGAAACCGCGTCGTTCTCTTTTAGTTCAGTACGGCCGGAAAGTTTGCCGTAACTTTTGAATTTTGCCGTCTCAAAGTAAACACCGTCAGGTATTTTGTAGGCGTATCCTTTTTCCATCAGCGTATTTACCTGCTTTATTATCTCGGGTATGAAGTCGGTCGCGCGCGCATATTTGTTTACGGAATCAATACCCAAGGCCTGCATGTCTTCCCGGTAAATTTTTTCATACTTTTCGGCCAGTTCTTTCCAGGAAATCTCGAGATCCTTGGCGCGGTTCAGTATTTTATCATCGATGTCGGTGATGTTTTGTAAATAAAAAACTTCGTATCCTATATAGCGCAGGGACTTGGCCAAGATATCGAATTGAGTGTAGGTTTTGCCGTGGCCCAGATGGGGAAAGTCGTACACGGTAGGTCCGCACACAAACAAGTTGACCCGATTCTTTTCAATCGGCACAAACTCTTCTTTTTGCCGTGTGAGCGTGTTAAAGAATTGCATTGCCATATAATTTATGATTATAGCACAGCTTCTAGTGAAGACCTTAAATCCGCTATGAGATCTGTTGTATCTTCTAGGCCAACCGAAAATCGAACTAAGCCGTCATTTAGACCGAACTTCTCCCGCTCCTTTTTGGGTATTGAAGCATGGGTCATGCTGGCGGGGTGGTCAACCAAGGACTCTGCTCCGCCTAAACTTTCGGCTAAAGAAAATACCTTAAAGGAAGAAATTAATTTCTTTGTTTGTTTCAGAGAAAGTTTAAATTCGACAGATACAATACCGCTAAAACCTGGGTAATAAATTTTTTTTACGCGCGAATGCTCTTTTAAGAGTTTCACTATTGCGAACGCGTTTTCTTGATGTTTTTCCATCCGTATTGCTAAAGTTTTCAAGCTGCGGCTTGTAAGCCACACGTCAAAAGGGCTTGGATTAAGTCCCAAAGCTTTACGGGCAAAATGCATCTTATCTGCGAAATTTTTATCTTTGGTTATAATAGCACCACCAATTAAATCTGAATGCCCGCCTAAATATTTAGTTGAACTATGAAGGACAATATCCGCTCCAAGGGTTAAGGGTTGCTGAAAGTAAGGGGAGGCAAAGGTATTATCTACAATTGTTAAGACATTGTATTTTTTCGCCAAACGTGCAATTTTTACAATATCAACAGTTTTTAGTAGGGGATTAGTGGGAGATTCCAGTAAAATTATTTTTGGCTTGAGTTTCAAGTTCCTCTCTACCTCTTTTAGGTCTTTGAAACTTATTTGCTTGAAAGATATTCCAAATTTTTCAAAAACCTGCTTAAAGAGTCGGTAAGTTCCTCCATACACATCATCAATAGCAATTACGGTATCGCCATAGGATAGAGTGGAAGCAATCGCAGTTAAAGCTCCGGATCCGGAGGAAAAAACAGTGGCATATTTTCCTTTCTCAAGAGCCGATAACGTTTTCTCTAAATTAGTAAAATTCGGATTACCAGCTCGGGTATAGTCGTACCCCTTTAGCATACCCGGACTTTCTTGAATGAATGTGGATGTCAGGTATACTGGAGGAACTATTGCCCCTGTTGATATGTCCGGTTTTTGTCCTACATGAATTGATTGTGTTGAAAATTTCATAGTGTTGTTATTTAATTGAATAATTGTTTTTTATCATCCATTCGTCATCGTAGAATTTACTTAAATATCTGATTCCATTGTCAGGAATTATGGTAACAATAACGGCTGGCCTTTTTAGAGTTTTTGCTAGTTTGATGGCTGCCCACACGTTAGCGCCGCCGGTGCCGCCTCCAAAAATACCCTCCTCTCTGGCTAAGCTACGCGCGGTAGAAAACGCATCTTGGTCCGTAAATTGATACATATCATCCACAATAGAAAAGTCCATCGCGTGAGCAATGTGATCTTCGCCAACCCCTTCCACTTGGTAGGAGCAACTTGCTCCTAATGGAAGTTTGCCTGTTTTAAAATAATGATAGTAAAGAGAACCTACGGGGTCTGGCATTAACACTTTAATTTTTTTATTTTGTTCTTTTAAATATTTCCCTGTGCCGCTTACGGTTCCACCTGTGCTACCAGCAGCCACAAAATGGGTTATTTTCCCTTTCGTCTGTTTCCAGATTTCCGGACCGGTGGTTAGATAGTGAGCTTCCGTGTTTTTAAGGTTATCATACTGGTTCACTCGAAAACTATTTGGAATCTCTGCGGCAATTTTTTTCGCCAAATTTACATAATGCGAAGGGGAATCGGGGGAAGCTGAGGTAGGCGCCATGATTATTTTTGCCCCCAAAGCGGTGAGAGTTTTTTGTTTTTCTTTGCTAACTTTGTCCGGCATAGTTAAAATGGCCTTATATCCTTTTAGGGCAGCAATCATTGCAATGGCAGCGCCTGTGTTGCCGGACGTGTTTTCTACAATTGTCCCTCCTGGTTTTAGTTGCCCAGTTTTTTCCGCGTCTTCGACAATGTGTTTGATTATCCTGTCTTTGATGCTTCCGGTAGGGTTGAAGAATTCTAACTTTACCCAAATTTCTACTTTAGGGTTTGGACTCATATGTTCTAATTTCACTAACGGGGTGTTTCCAATGGTTTTAAGTATATTGTTTTTCATATAGAATAGTTTTAAAAAATAAAAATACTCTCGCTTAAGACGAGAGTTCTGGGTGAGTAAGTAGTAATTATGTTATTACTTCAAGCTCAACAACACTCTCGCAAGAGAGTGCAGCAGCAAACTTCCACAGTAACTATTTTTTTAAATATTTTATACATAAGGTAGTTTTTTTAGTTTAACAACTTGCAATATAAATGTCAAAATTATGCTGCTTTCCCAAATATGTTAAAGAATTGCATTTTCCTTAAATTCATTTCTGTAGATGGAAATCAGGGTGTAGAGCAAGCTCACGGACAAAGGACCCATTAGTATGCCTACCGGACCCAGGAACGCGATTCCGCCCAGAACCGAAAATAGAATGATGAGCGGAGGAATATTTATTTTATTGCCGACGATGTAAGGCGAAAGGAAATTGTCGATGAGGCCGACGGCTGCCGTGGCCCAGATAAGCAAGCCGACAGCGGGCACGGTGTTACCGGTGCTGTAGAGATAAATTATCGCTGGCCCGGATACCAAGGCGGTACCTACCGAGGGAATCATGGCGCAGACTCCCGCCACTACACCCCAAAGAGCGGGATTGGGAATTCCGAATATCCAGAGCCCGATGCCCATCATCGTGCCTTGTATGAGGGCGATGAATAGCGAACCTTTGATTACGCCGTTGACCGCAAGAGAAAGCCGGCGGACTATCTTTTCGTCATCTTTGTCGGCAAGAGGGGAGATGACCACCACGGCTTTTCGCCAGCGAGCGCCATCCTTGAGAAAATAAAATATGATGAGGAGCATGAGGATAAAGGAGAAGAATGCGGAAACAGTCGCGCTGAAGATTTTTGTTATGTTGTCCGACAAATAGGACACGAAGCTTTTCGCTTTCTCATTGATATCGACGTTGACCCCTTCCGGTAGAATTCTGTTGACCGTCTTGTCCACCGAGGCCATGAAGGGTTTTACGCCCCCGTCTTCCACCACGAGGCGGTATACGTCTTGGCTCTGGTTGAAAACCAGTACTCCGATGCCTAAAAGCGGTCCGCAGAGGATGATGAGGAAAAGAAGCACGGTGACCAGCGAAGACAGCCAGCTCGGCAGTTTTTTCTGGACCAGCCATTCATAAACCGGATGGAGGACTATGGCGAAAGACATGCCCAAGATGATGGTTATCCAGAAAGGGCGGAATACAAAAAAGGTAAAAACGAGGGTTGCCAGTAGGAGGCCGAAGAAAAAGTACTTCTCAATGGATTTCTGTTGCATACCCATATTGTAGCAAAAACTTGCCTTTTTAGGCAATTTTTTGTAATATGAGCCGGTATGACTAAAGATGAATTTGCGGTAATCCAAACAGGCGGTAAACAGTATAAAGTCTCTGAAGGAGGCGTGCTTTCTATTGAAAAAATAAAGGCCGGCAAAGATGAGTACAAGAAAGGGGACAAAATATCCTTCGACAAGGTCCTTTTGGTTGACGACGGCAAAGATACGACTATCGGTACTCCCTACATCACAGGCGCGACAGTAGATGCGGAAATAGTGGAAATCGGCCGGGCCCGAAAAGTTTTGGTAGTAAAATACAAGCAAAAATCCCGCTACCTCCGCAGGAACGGTCACCGCCAGCCATTTTTCAAGATAAAGATAACCTCGATAAAATAGTATGCGACATCTAAACCAAAATATGATGGCGATGATGATGAACAACCGAATGTTCGGGGTTGCTTATTGCGTTGCATAAACTAAACTAAATTTAAAAAAATGAAACACAAAAAACAGCCTCTGAACGGGTTGTTTTTTCGTTCAAGCTGGCATTTATTGTCCTTCGTGTTTATGTCTAGTTCTTCGTCAACTTTCCAACTAACCCTTAATAATAGGAGATTCCCATGCTTAAAATCCAGCCTAGCATTGCTACTATCTTTAGCGATTGCTGCCATCCCGAGGACCACGACGCGAACCTCCGTTATAAGATCCGCTACACTTCATTGCTCGGTTGTCCCACGGAAACAGTCTACGCGAGCGAAGACCGCGTGGCTGCAGGGCTACTCCTTGATGCAGTAGATTCCGCAAGACGCAATTCATCACTCATCGTTGTGAACCGGGCGGACCGAAGCGAGCATCAGAAAGAATGGGAAAACGGCGCGCCGTTCGGGTACGCTGTAGTACACCAGACCTTCATCATAGCTAATCCCGGGCCCTGCCTGGCAAAGATTGGCCGCTTCTGCCCCGCCGCTGCCTTTCACCTGTTCGATATTCCTAGCATCTTTGAACACCCAGGGCGTTTCGATTTGAATTCCGCGGCGCGCTGGTCGCAATTTCGGAGCAACGATCTTGTGCCGTATCTTGCGAAGTCCTTATTTGAAGAACAGGATGTCCCGTCACGTGTTATTGGAACGTTGGGCGACTGGAAAGACTCAATGGAGGACAATCAGGTGTGGTGGGTAGATACGTTTGGGAATTGCAAGACGTTTGTTAACGTCAATCCCAATGGTCCGGGAGGCTACATGGGGTTCGAAGAGGGCTCGCACCACAAAACCGTCTTCGGCGTAACGCTGCCGTATTATGAGCGGCTGGCGCGTGTGCCCAAAGGAGTTGCTGCACTCGTACGCGGTAGCTCCGGTATCGGCAACCATCGCTTCATTGAGGTGATGATCAACGGAGGCAGTGCCGCAAAAGAGTTCGGTCTCAAGCTGGGCAGCCGGGTGCTCAAATAGCAGGGAAAATTCAAGGAGAGGTAAATCTCGCGCGGGCGGCCAATTGGTCGCCCGTTTTTCTGTTTTTACGACGGATGGATGAACCAGCCGCGGCGTTTGGCGTGCTTATAGCCTTTGATGTAGAGATATATTCCTAGTACGAAGTAAAATAAGTTGAGGGCGACGATAATAAATACTGTCTTCGTGTCCGGTAATTCTCCGCGGAGAATGATTGCCCGTAAAGATTCAAAAATATAACTGATAGGGAACAGGCCCGCAATTTTCGCAAGCCAGAGCGGTAGAGTATCCAGAGGGTAAAAAATGCCGCTTATCGGATAGAGAACCGCGATGAGGGACCAAGCGATATTTTGGAGCCTCGTACCGAATCGGAAGATAAGGGAGGAAGTAATATAACCGAATCCCCAGCCGAATACAAAAATATTAAGCACGAAAAACAAGATCGGGAGGCCGGACTGGAATAAATTAAAATCGAATAAATTCCACGAAAGTACGAGTAGAAACGTAGTGGTGATGAGTACTTTGATCATGGAAAGAATGAGAGTGCCTACAATCACCTCGCCGATAGACAAAGGAGAAGAAAAAATATTGTACAAATTTCGGCTCCACGCATCTTCGAGGAGAGATACGGTGATGTCTCTCTGAATATTATAAACAAGTGTCCACAGTATTAGGCCTCCAAGCATAGCGGCGGTTACGCCTACCTGCATATTTAGCTTGTCTATATAAACTGTCAGCAGCCCGAAGGTCAAGAGATCTATGGTCGGCCAGAAAAATATATCAACCTTGCGGTCCATGGATGCCAAGATCTCATACCAATGGCGCAAGAGGAATCCATAAATTCGGTGTGCTTTAATCATTATGTTCTTCGTTGGTTAGGTCGCCCGATGCCAGCTTGATGAAAACTTCTTCCATTGTGGGCACTTCCAAAAATTTCTGTAAATTTTTCGGGGTATCGATCTTGTATATTTTGCCCTTGTTTAAGAGTGCGACCCTGTCGCACATCTGCTCTACTTCCGGCATGTTGTGTGAAGTGAAGATGATCGTAAGCTTTCGCTTTTTCTGTATTTCCAAGAACATAGCGCGCACATGCGCGGCAATCGCTGGGTCCAAGGAAGCGGTCGGTTCGTCCAAAAGCAAAAATTCTGGGTCGTTTATTAGGCTCTTGCAAAGGTTTATACGGGTTTTTTGTCCGGCGGACAGCCTGTCTATCCTTTCGTCTCGCAAATCCGTGATCTGGAACTGTTCGAGCAGATCCTCGATTTTCTTTTTGTAATTCTTCACCCCGTACAAATGCGCGAAAACCTTTAAATTTTGGTATACGGTCAAGTTTTGCGCCAGTTCCGCGTACGCGGTAGCTATATTCATTTTCGTTTTTATTTCCTCTTCATGTTCAAAAAAATTTTTGCCGAAAATCTTAACTGAGCCGGAAGAGGGGGTCAGGAGCCCGATCAATATATGGAGGGTGGTGGATTTTCCGGCGCCATTAGGGCCCAAGATCCCGAATATTTCTCCTTCTGTCACATCGAAACTTATGTCCGCGAGGGCCTGAGTGGACGTTTTTCCTTTGTTATAAACTTTTTTGAGATTTTTTACTTCTAAAATTTTTGTTTCCATATTATATTGTTGATGTGGGGTGTTACTGTCTGTTTTTTAATGCGTTACGCAAAGTGTCGTTGTCGGAATATTCGAGTTCGGTGCCGGTGGATAGTCCTTTGCCGAGGGAAGAAACTTTTATCTGAAGTTTTTCGGCGATTTCTTTTATTTCTTCCCGCACGTATGAGTCTGTATGGTCGCCTTGGGGGCTTATGGAAAATGCGAGTATTATTTCTGCCAACCCGTTCTTTTTTTCTCTGTTTATTTTTTCCTTAAGTTCTTCTATTCGTACTCGACTCTTGGTAGTTTTTTCCACGATAGGCACCAAGCCCCCCAAAATAAAATATTTGCCGTTATAGGTCCGGCTTTTTTTAACGCTCTCGAGGTCGGAATCTTTTTCAATAACTAGCAGGGTAGAAGTGTCGGTCTCGGCATCAGCGCACGTTTCGCATAAATCCTTACCGGATGAGGCTTTTTTTCTTATGAAAAATCGGAAGCATTCAGCGCACTGAGCGACCTCTTTTTTGAGCTCCTGTATCAGTTGCGCCAAGTTGGCGGCGTACGCGGGATTGCGGGACATCAGAAAATACACAAACCGGCGGGCTTGCCGTTCGCCGATACCGGGGAATTCTTTGAAAATCGAAGCCAGTTTGTCTATGACGTCCATGATTGTATATTATAAAATAGCTTCCCTCGAAAAGCACGCATAATTTTCTGCTGAAAATTTGCTTTGCTCGCGCCAGTCGCACTGCGCAGAGCTTTTTTCGGGAACTATTTTAAATATTCTAAAATTCATCCAGCTCGCCGCCGCCGATTTTCGAGGGGGCGAAATCGCTCAGGCTGCTTTTTTCCAGATTGAGGAAGGTAGTGGTTTTTTCGTCGAAGTACAAATCCACTTTGCCGGTCGGCCCGTTTCTGTGCTTTTCTATCAGAATTTCCGCAATGTTGGTTTTCTCGGACTCATCGGCGCCCCTCACCTTATCTTCACGGTGGATGAACATCACGACGTCCGCGTCCTGTTCGATGGAACCGGAATCGCGCAGGTCTGAGAGTCGGGGTTTGCCGCCGCGGGATTCTACGGCACGCGAGAGCTGAGAAAGCGCCAGAACGGGGACATCCAATTCTTTTGCCAGACTCTTGAGCGACCGCGAGATCTCCGTGACCTGGTTGACCATGGAGTCATAGCTCTTGGATGTGGTCATGAGCTGGAGGTAATCCACGACCACGAGGTCGAGGCCCTTTTCCACTTTAAGGCGGCGGGCCAGAGCTTTCATGCGCACGATGGAATTTCCCGGCTGGTCGTCTATGAATATCTGCGCCTTGGCCAGTTTGTCGAGCGAATCCCGGAGCTGTGAAAATTCTCGGTCGGAAGACAGGCGGCCGGTGCGCAGGTTCCAAGCGTTCACTCGGGATTCCGCGGAGAGCATCCTGTCTACCAGTTGCTGAGAGGACATTTCCAGAGAAAATATCAGAATGGATTTTCCGTGCAAGACTGCGGACATGCGAGCCACGTCGAGTGCCAGCGTAGTTTTACCCATGGACGGGCGCGCCGCTAAAATTATCAGGTCGGACTTCTGAAGTCCCGAAAGCATATTGTCCAGATCTTTGAAACCCGTTGCGAGTCCGCGAAGCATGCCTCGATTTTCGTGCAGTTTCTCGAGCCGCTCATACGCCTCGGGCAGGGCGTCTTTTAGGTTTACAAATTTCTGATTTTTAGGAGTGGACACTACGCTAAAAATTCTTTTTTCAGCGAGGTCGAGGATATCATCCATCTTGTCGTCGCCTTCTTCGAAAGCAAGCTCGGATACGAAATCCGCCGCTTCTATGAGGCTCCTCAGGACATATTTTTTTTGCACAATCTCGGCGTAATGTTTGACGTTTTGTGTGGAGGGTACTACGCTCACGATATCCGCGAGGTATTTGTTTCCGCCTACGGCATCCAGGAGTTTCTGCTCGGCGAGTTTGGTGGAAAGAGAGAGCATGTCTACCGGTTCATTGCTTGCCGACAGGTCCAGCATTGCGCGGAAAATCATTTTGTTTTTTTCCACATAAAACGAGTCGGGACTTATCATATCTTCTACTTCATGCATCGCTTCTTTTCGCAGCATCAGAGACCCCAATACCGCCTGCTCCGAAGGGATGCTTTGAGGAGGAATCCGTACAGTGGACTTGTGTGAGTTTTGCCTGTTGTTTTGAACCATGGAGTCATTCTAGCATGAGTGCGGAATTATAAAAGAAGCCCGTGTGCGTAAGGAAGTTGATAATCTGTGGAGACACGAATGGCTCTTTGGGCGCGTGGGGCAAGGATGTGTTATAATGTGCCGTATGTCTAAAAAGGTATATTTATCGGGCATACAGCCTTCCGGAAAACCCCACATCGGGAATTATTTCGGTATGATGAGGCAGCTTCTTTCCCAGCAAGATGAGTACGATGTATATTTCCTGATTGTGGATTATCACGCTATGACCACGCTCAAGGATCCAAAGGCCATGCATGACAATATTATTGCGGTTTTGATAGATTATTTAGCGCTCGGGTTAGATCCAGAAAAGTCAGTTATCTTCAAACAGTCCGACGTCTCAGAGCACACTGAGCTTACTTGGATTTTTGATACATTGACCATGGTTCCATATCTCGAGCGTGCCCATGCATATAAAGATGCTAAAGATAACGGCAACAAAGAACTCAATGTCGGCCTATTTAATTATCCATTACTAATGGCCGCGGATATATTGCTGTATAGCCCAGATACTATTCCCGTAGGACAAGATCAAAAACAACACATAGAGATAGCTCGAGATACGGCCCTCAAGTTCAATAATACTTTTGGGGAAACTTTTAAACTGCCTAAGGAAAAAATCATAGAAGATTTGGCCGTTGTCCCGGGTACTGACGGACGTAAAATGTCCAAGAGTTATGATAACACTATACCGCTTTTTGCCGAGTACGAAGAAATAAAGAAATGCGTGATGAGCATCGTTACGGATTCCAGCGGCGGGGTTCCGCAGAACGTGTACGCGATACATAAACTGTTGCGTCCTGAAGCAGAACTCCAGAAAATTTACGAAGAAAAGGCCGGCAAGTACAAGGAATTAAAAGAATTGCTCATAGAAGACCTAGAAAAATTCATCGCGCCGCTACGTGAGAAGAGAAAAGAATTTGAAAAAGATATTCCGGGTGCGCTTGCTATACTTAAAAGGGGAGGCGAGAAAGCCAAAGAAATCGCCGCTCGCAAAATGGCCGAGGTCAGAGAAAAGATAGGCGTCAATGTTTACTAATTTTTTTAAAAAACTCACTCAATGAAATTTTTCATAGATACGGCAAATATAAACGAAATAAAAGAAGCAAATGACCTAGGTATCTTGGACGGAGTTACCACAAATCCTAGCCTCATGGCCCGCGAAGGCATAACCGGCACGGAAAATATCAAAAAACACTATTTGGATATCTGCAATATAGTGAACGGGGACGTTAGTGCGGAAGTTATCAGCACGGATTTCGAAGGAATTGTCCGCGAAGGGGAGGAGCTCGCAAAATTGCACAAAAATATTGTAGTCAAAGTGCCCATGATCAAAGACGGCATAAAAGCCATAAAATATTTTAGCGATAAAGGCATAAAAACCAATTGCACTTTGGTCTTCAGTGCCGGGCAGGCGATACTTTCGGCCAGGGCGGGCGCGTCGTACGTCTCGCCTTTTCTGGGGCGCTTGGATGATATTGGTGGAGATGGCGTAGCGCTGGTGGAGCAAATAGTAAAAATATTCAAGATATACGGTTATCAGACGCAAGTCTTGGCGGCCTCCATCCGAAGCCCGCTTCACATCATCAAATGCGCAGAAGTGGGCGCCGACGTCGTGACTAGCCCGCTCGCCTCCATACTAGGACTCTTGAAGCATCCGCTGACAGACGCCGGGCTCGAGAAGTTTCTTGCAGACCACAAAAAAGGAAATCAATAGTTTTATGAAAAAAATTCACAAAAAAATCCCGGAGTACAAAAAAGAACTTGTGGAGGTTTTCTCTAAAATTCACGGGGATAAGCGGTTGATGGCCGAATTTTTATTGGACATGTTGACCCCGTCCGAGTTCGAGACTGTGGCCTTGCGCTGGCAATTGGTAAAAAAATTAAACAAAGGAGAGACGCACAGGGCGGTAGCGGGGGATTTGGGCCTGGGTTTGGGTACGGTGATGCGCGGCTCACGAGAACTACGCAACAAAAAAGGCGGCTTTCATCTGATGTTGAAAAAAATGGGTAACTAGTATGGTCGGGACACTGGTTTTCCACACAGTGTTGCATTTAAATTTTGACGTGATATAATACCAAAGTAATGAAATTACAGCGTAGCAACAATTTCTTTTTCTTCTTTTTTAGCCCTAACCTTAGAGGCCAGATATTTGCGCTGTAAAAGAAGACTCAAACAAAAACTTACAACTCAAACACCTGCCCTCTAAGCCAAGAGGGCAGGTTTTGTTTCTGCATGTGCAGAAGTGAAAGGTGATACGACCCACCAATAAAAAAGGTCTTTGTAGTTCTTTCGGGGGAAAAACCAATGCTGAAATGTCCGAAATCTGCCAAGGGACATCACAAGCCTGTAAAAGAGCAGAAGTACAACGGTACCAAGTGGTACCGCAACAGCAGCCAGCCGGAAGTTGTCGAGACTCGTATTCGCTGCATCGCATGCAGTAAAGTTCTCGACTACGGAACCGCCCAAAAAACGGCTCCAAAAAAACACACCGGAAGCGGACCGGACCCCTACCAATTCTGATTTGTTCAGGGTTGTATCAACAAGGGAAGGGGGGCCGTCTCAAATCATCGAGACACCAAGGCCCCCCACCTCCTTACCTTGTGTCAAAATAGTTATCCACAGATTATATATCGCAGCTCTTGCGTTATTTTTTTACCCTGATACTATGTACTAGTACATAGATACAGAAGGCGTAAGGGAGCAGATTAGTAAAAAGGGGACAGTCATATGGAAAATAATTTTAAATTAAATAATCTGATTAAATCATGGTGGAGCGCAAGAAGCTCGGCTTTTGCGCTGTTTGGATGATTTCTTTCTAAATTAATTTAAAGAAACTTATACCAACAAACGACGCAAAAGCGTCGTGTTTTTGTTTCAGGGATTAAATTATGAAAAACTATCTTAAAAAATTAATACAACAAAAAACTTTAAACCGCCCCGAGATAAGGAGCTCGATGCGTCTTCTCCTGAAGGAAGAAACGCCTTTGGTTCAAAAAGGAGCATTTCTTTCTCTGCTGGCGGCGAAAGGCGAGACTGTCTCGGAAATAACGGAAATTGCAAAAAACTTGGAGCGCCAAATGGTCCGGGTGCGCGGCCTCAAGAATGCGCTGGATATTGTCGGTACCGGCGGAGACGGCTACGATACAATAAACGTTTCCACGCTTGCGTCGTTTGTTTGTGCCTATTTGGGTATTCCCGTAGCCAAGCACGGAACAAGGGCGCTTAGTTCCAAATGCGGGAGTTTTGATCTGCTTCAGGCGCTTCGCGTGGAGATTCCGCAAACGCCTAAAGATGCGGAGAAGGCTTTTGACAAACACGGCATCGTGTTTCTTTTCGCTCCAAATTTTCACCCTGCTTTCAAAAAAATACATCCCGTACGCAAAGACCTGGGCATAAGAACGGTTTTTAACTTTGTAGGTCCGCTTTTGAATCCGGGTCAAACTTATTATCAAGTGGTAGGAGTTTCTTCTGGCAAAATCGCGAAAAAAATAGGCGATACCTTGATTAAGCTTGGTCGCAAGCGAGCACTTGTGATGCATAGCAGGGATGGCTTGGATGAGGCGAGCATTAGTGCCCCTACCGATGTTTATGATTATGCGCGGGGGAGGCCTATGCGGCACCTGGTAGTAAGGCCTGAAAAATATTATGCGATGAGTGCCGTCCGGGGCGGGACACCGGAGGACAACGCAAAACGGGGCGTGGCAATTTTATCCGGTAAAGGCACGGCAGCGGAAAATGAATTTGTCGCCCTTAACGCTGCGCTTGGTTTGTATGCTTTTGGAAAAGTTCGGGATGTCAAAACAGGCCGCGCGGAGGCGCTTGAAGCAATTAAGTCCGGACAAGTAATCGACATTTTAAATAAGCTCAGAGGCAACACACTCGAGAGAATATTGGCTGATAAAAAGAAGGATTTAGAAGTGCGCAAAAAGCAAGTTCCGCTCAGGGAGTTAAAACGAAAAGCTGACGCGACAAAGCGCAAGATAAGGAGTTTTGAGTACGCTATTGCACGGCCTTCCCAGGTAAATTTGATAGCTGAAATCAAAAAAGCATCGCCTTCTTTGGGTGATATAAATACCGCGGTTGATATACATAAGCAGGCAAAAATATACGAATCTGCCGGCGCCAGCGCTATCTCGGTTGTGACCGACTCGCATTTTAAGGGCGACCCCAGTTTTATCAAAGAAATAAAAAAAGTCACCACAGTGCCTGTTTTGCAAAAAGATTTTATTTTTGAGCCGTATCAAATTTACGAATCCTATCTGGCTGGTGCCGACGCACTTCTCCTGATAGCCGCCATAGTCGACGAAAAAACCCTCCGGAAACTTGTTTCGCTCTCCAGCAAATTGGGGATAGACTGTCTCGTCGAAACGCATTCAAAAGAAGATATTGATAAAGCCTTGCAAACCAATGCGAGGATAATAGGCATTAACGCTCGCGACCTTAAAACTTTTGACGTTAGTCTGGACAACGTCATAAATTTGGCTAAAAACATACCAAAAGACCGACTCATAGTGGCGGAATCGGGAATACATACCAGAAAAGATGTGAAATACCTGGCCCAAGAAAAGATAAACGCGGTTTTGGTCGGCACCGCCCTTATGAAAGCGCGGGATGTCGGCGCAAAAATTCGCGAACTTATCGTAAATGTATGAAAAAAATTCCAAAGGTCAAAATATGCGGCATAACGAGCGAGCGAGATGCGCTCTTGGCCTGTCTTTCGGGGGCAGATTATTTGGGTTTCGTAATTGATCGTCCAGAAAGTCCGCGAAACATAAGCATTGATGCAACACGAAAAATCATATCTTCCATATCTGAAAAATTTAAAGGTCAGGTGCTATTTGCGGGGGTATTCGTGAATAAGGATTTGAATGAGGTTAAGGCGATAGTTCGAGATTGCGGTCTCCATATTTGCCAGCTTCACGGAGAAGAAACCGTAGGATATGTTTTGGAATTAAAAAAAAGCTGCGAGGTTTGGAAAGCGGTAATAATTAAAACCGAGGCCGATAAAGAGAAAATAAGAATTTACAAAAATATTGCGGATAAAATACTTTTGGATGCAGGCAGGGGTAGTGGTAAAAGCATAAACCTATCTTTGCTCCGGAATGAGCCGATAGATATTTTGGCGGGAGGTCTGGATTTTCAGAATATCACGACAGTACTTGACCAAGTCCTTCCGGACATCGTGGATGCGAGCAGCGGGCTGGAAGCCAGTCCCGGGAAAAAAGACAAAAAGCTTGTGGAGGCATTTATTAAAATAGCCAAACAACCAAGTATATGAAAAAATTATTTTTCAAAACCTCATATGATGCGGATAGCCAAGGTTTATTTGGCACTTTTGGCGGTACGTACGTTCCGGAAATGTTAATGCCGGCTTTAAAAAAACTTGATCAAGCTTACAAGGAGGTAAAAGCAGACCCTGCATTTGAAAAAGAACTGTTGCAGGTTTATCAGGATTATGTTGGCCGGCCCTCTTCTCTTTATTTTGCGAAAAATTTAACAGAAAAATTGGGCGGCGCTAAAATTTATATAAAGAACGAAGGCCTGAATCACACGGGCGCGCACAAGATAAATCATTGCGTGGGTCAGGCGCTTCTGGCTAAAAGATTGGGGAAAAAGCGACTAATAGCGGAAACGGGCGCCGGCCAGCATGGACTTGCGACTGCCACAGTAGCCGCAAAGTTCGGTTTTGAATGCACTATATTTATGGGCGAAGTGGATGTTATGCGACAGCGTTCGAATGTTTTTTTAATGGAACAGCTGGGGGCGGAAGTAGTACCGGTGACTTATGGTACGCGGCGCCTGAAAGACGCGGTAATGGCGGCGCTGCAGGACTGGATTACCAATGAAAAAGACACCTATTATCTTCTCGGGTCGGCGCTCGGGCCTCACCCTTACCCTTCGATGGTGCGTGATTTTCAGTCTATCATCGGCCTAGAAGCCAAGGAACAAATTTTAGCGGCCGAAGGGCGGCTGCCGGATTACCTGATAGCTTGTGTCGGGGGAGGCAGCAATGCCATAGGTCTATTTAATGCTTTTCTCGACGATAAATCGGTAAAAATGATTGGAGTTGAGGCGGGCGGGAAGGGGGTAAGAAAAAACGGGGAACACGCCGCCAGATTTTCCGGAGGAGGGAAGGCCGGCATTGTCGAAGGGTATAAATCTTTTTTTATCACTAATGGGGATGGACAAATGAGGTCTACTCACAGCATATCAGCGGGACTGGATTACGGAGGTATTGGGCCTGAACATGCTCATCTTATGGCATCGGGAAGAGTCGACTACACTTATGCTACGGATAAAAAAGTCCTACAGGCCTTCCGACAGCTTGCGCGGACCGAAGGTATTTTCCCTGCGCTTGAGTCAGCGCACGCCGTCGCCGAAGCGATACGCTTGGCGCCCACACTTTCCAAGGAAAAAATTATAGTAGTAAACCTTTCGGGCAGAGGCGATAAGGACATCTTTATAGTTGCTGAAGCTTTTGGTGATAAGAAATGGAAAGAATATTTGTTACGGATGGGTCAGAAATAAAAATTGAGACAATAAAACTATGGACGCAATCAATATCCAATATGAAAAAATAAAAAGAGAAAAGAGAACAGGTCTTATGGCTCACATAGTTGTCGGCTACCCGGATATTTTATCCACTAGAAAACTCGCGAATATTATGAGCGAAGAAGGCGCCGACTTTATCGAGCTGCAAATTCCGTTTTCCGATCCGCTGGGCGACGGGGAAGCAATCCGGGAAGCGAATACGAAAGCCCTCATGGCGGGAATTCACCCGAAAGATGCATTTACGCTGGTGGAAACTTTGCGCATGCAAGACGGCATTGCCACACCGCTTTTGTTTATGACTTACATGAACATACCTTTTACTTATGGCTTAGAAAATTTCTGCAGAGACGCAAAAGTGGCGGGGGTGAGCGGTCTTATTATACCGGACTATAATCTGGAGCTGGAAAAGGTCGACCACTTTGATGCCATAGCCCGCAAATATGGCCTTGCGCTCTGTCGTTTTGTCGCCTTAGAGAGTCCAAGGAACCGCATGGAATTTATTGCCCAGGGCGCAGAGGGTTTTGTTTATTGTTTTTCCAGCCAAGGCATTACCGGTATCCGCGCTAATCTTGATAGTAAACTTATAAAACATTTAAAGCGCGCTCGTGGTTGTTTTGACCGGCCGCTCGCTGTCGGTTTTGGTATTTCCAAGCCGGAGCATGTGCACCTGCTTAAAGGTCACGCGGATATTGTGGTAGCGGGCAGTGTAGTACTCCGGGCGTTTAACGAGGGCGGGTTTAAAAGAGCCAGAACCAAGGTCCGGGAATTAGTAAAAGCATGCATAGAATAAATACTATGAAAAAATTGCCTAAGATTAAAATTTCACAGAAGCCAGAATATATTAAAATTAGAAGTGATATTGATTTTTTCGAGCTATTCCAAAAGATCGAGGCAAACTCTGAAAATTGTTTTATTTTCGAATCCCTCGGAGAAGAAGGAAAGTTCGCGCGCTATTCCGTTATCGGATTTGACCCGGAGCATATTATCAGCGCTAGGGACAACGACCTGATAATTGACGGAAAAATTTACAAAACGGACAATCCATATTTTTTTCTGCGGAAGATAATGCCCAAAACAAGCATGGGAGAAAATTATTCCGGAGGCTTGGTGGGATATTTGAGCTATGAAGCCCTGAATTATTTTAATTACCCCAAAGTGAAAACTCACGAGTATTTTGATCCGTTTATGTTTGGAGTTTATACGGACGGGCTTATTTTGGACAAAGTGACCAATGAGCTTGTGTATTTTTACCACAATAAGAATCGCATAAATGCCGTGAAAAAAATTATCGCCTCCAAGTTGGAGTCAAGGAAACTCGCGGTCGAATTCATTAAAGATACCTTAACTAAAGCGGAACACGCGGCGATAGTAAGGAAGGTAAAGAAAGAGATTAGGGCAGGCAACACTTTTCAGTGCGAGGTTGGGTTTAAAAACGAATACAGGATTTATGGCAACGCGCTGCCTATTTATGAAAAACTGCGTGTTATTAACCCCTCGCCCTTTATGTACTACGTTAAGTTTAAAGACAGGAAAATAATCGGCGCCAGTCCGGAGCTCTTGTTTTCCCTGCGGGACAAAGAAATGACCACGAAACCTTTAGCCGGAACAGTTAAGCGCGGCAGAAATGAAAAAGAAGACCGGTTTCTGGCTGGGAAACTGCTCCATGACCCCAAAGAAAAAGCCGAACATATGATGCTTGTGGATATGTACCGGAACGACATCGGCCAAGTGGCGCGATTTGGCACGGTCAAGATAAAAGATTTGATGAATATAAAAAAGTTTAGCCACGTTCAGCATATTTCAAGCGAAATAACGGGGCTGCTCAGCCCCAGGGAAGATATGTTTTCTGCGCTCGCCAGCAATTTTCCCGCGGGCACTGTTTCCGGCGCTCCCAAAATAGAAACTATCAAGATAATCGACAGAAATGAAAATGAGGCCCGTGGTCCTTACGGCGGAGGCATAGGCACCTTTGGCTTCAACGGCAATTGCACTTTCGCTTTATGCATCCGCTCACTGTTTATTCACGGCAATAGCGCCTACACCCAAACTTCAAGCGGCATAGTATATGACTCCAAAATACAAAAAGAATATGAGGAAATTGAGCATAAATTAGGGGCCATGAAAAAAGCATTGAATATATGAAAATATTAATTATCGACAACTACGATTCGTTCACTTTTAATCTATATCAGTATATAGGGGAAATTCTGCTTCAGCAGGAAAAAAAGTTTTCCATAGATATATTTAAGAACGACAAATTGTCTTTGTCGCAAATAAAAAAAAGAAAATATGACAAAATAGTTATCTCTCCCGGGCCCGGCAGCCCGAGCGATGAGAGATATTTTGGCGTGTGCGCGGCCGTCATAAAAGAAATTGGCAAGACTACGCCAGTATTGGGCGTATGCCTAGGCATGCAGGGCATGGCGCACGTCTTTGGTGGCAGGGTAATTCCGGCAAAGAGGCCGGTTCACGGCAAGACCAGTACTATTCGTCATGACGGAGAAAATTTGTTCGCAGGTTTACCGCAGAATATCGAAGTAATGCGTTATCACTCGCTGGTGGTTGATAAAATAACGCTCCCAAAGCAGTTTAAAATTACCGCAAAAACCACCGAAAAAATCGGTGAAATTATGGGTTTGCGGCACCGTTCCTACCCCATTTTCGGCATTCAATTCCACCCGGAATCGTTTGCAACCTTTGGCGGCAGGGAAATATTAACCAATTTTTTATTAACAAAATGAACTTGACACTTTTTATATATTTAGTATCATATATGAGTAATGCAAAAAATGTTTTGGTCAAACAACTTTTATGGATTCTTTACGGAGCCGGCTCCGAGGAATTTCTTAGTTGTCAAATAGACCAAACGATAGTCACGAATAAAATTTGAAACAACAAGGGACCTCGGAAACGGGGCCCCTTGTTTTGTTATATATATGAAATACATAATTACCACAACTGAAAAATTAAGCGGCCAATGCGCAATGCCGAGTTCCAAGTCCGAAACCACAAGGGCGCTCTTTTTAGCTGCGCTTGCGACCGGCAGGTCGGAAATCATAAATCCTCTCCATTGCGAAGACACCGAGACGGCGCTCAAGGTTTTGAAAAATTTAAATATACCCACCGTGCGACGCAACGAAAAACTTATCGTAGAAGGCGGGGGATTGTCCGTCAGAACAAAAACCAAAAGTATAAACACGGGTAATTCCGGAATCACTACCCGATTCCTCTTGCCGGTACTGGGCTTAAGGGAAAATGCTGGTAATTCGTTGATATTTGATTGTGGCGCGCAGATGCGCAGGCGTCCGATAGCCGCGCTGGTAAATTCTTTAAATAATCTGGGCATGAGAATAAAATTTTTGAAAAAACACGGAAGCTGCCCCTTGAGCGTCAGAGGCATACTCACTGGCGGCATCACGGCCGTGGACGGTATCACTTCTCAATACATTTCCGCGCTTCTATTGTCTTTGCCGCTTGCGAAAAAAGACAGTGTCATAACCGTTAAAAATTTAAACGAACGGCCATACGTAGAAATGACTCTGCAATACCTGAAAAATTTGGGTGTTTCTGTTTCCCACCGCAAAACCAAAACCACCGACATTTTTAAAGTAAAAGGCAGGCAGGAGTACAGGGGTTTTCGAAAAATTATACCCGGCGATTTTTCTTCGGCTTCGTGTTTTATCGCCGCCGGCTGCCTGATAAAAGGTAAAACTGTTCTTCGAGGGCTCGACGTTAAAAGTCCTCAAGGAGACAAGAGGTTGATTGAAATTTTACGGAATATGGGCGCGGATATCCGGACGCTAAAAAATAAAATAATTATCAACGGCGGCAAAAATCTTAAAGGCATGCCTATTGACGGGAACGATATCCCCGATCTTTTGCCGGCACTTGCGGTTGTGGGTGCGCGGGCGGAAGGTAAAACCAAAATTTATAACGTGCCTCAGGCCAGATTAAAGGAAACCGATAGAATAAAATCCATGTCCTTGGGGTTGCGCCGCATGGGGGCCAAAGTGAAAGAACAGAAGGATGGGCTAACCATACATAAAAGCGACCTAAAGGGCTCTACTGTCAGCGGTTATTGGGACCACAGGACGGTCATGGCTCTGACGGTCGCGGGAATGATTGCAGAGGGGACCACTGTCATAAGCAATGCGGAAGCAGTCAACAAAACTTTCCCCAAATTTTATCAACTAATGCAAGGGCTAGGAGGCAATATAAGACTAAAAAAATAATTTTATGAAACACCTTATACTTATCGGTTACAAAAGTGTGGGCAAGTCGGCAATAGGCCGCGAACTGGCCCAGCGGGCGCGAATGAACTTTATTGACCTGGATGAAGAAGTGGAAAGAATATACCAAAAAAAATTCGGCCCGCAGTCCAATTGCAGAAAAATCATGCACGAGATTGGGCAGGATGCCTTTCGCGAATTGGAGCACGAAGCTCTCAGGGAGGTATTGGAAAATACATCCTGCTCGGTAATATCTCTGGGTGGCGGTACCCCGCTTCTTATTGAAAATAAGTCCCTCCTGCAGGGGCATACGGTAATCCAAATTACCGCTCCAAAAAATATTGTTTTTGAAAGAATAATGATAAATGGCAAGCCCGCCTTTTTCCCGACCGAAGAGCACCCGCTCGTATCGTTCAATCGCACCTGGAAGGATCGGGCGGAGGTATACGACGCGCTTTCCGTCATTACAGTTGAAAATTCCGGAAGCGTCGAACAAACGGCACAGCTTATCAGGGAAAAAATCCATTAACTCAAGAAATTATGAAAAAAATTATTCTTATTCACGGACCCAACTTAAATTTTCTCGGCGAAAGAGATAGAGAGCACTATGGCAGTGTTACGC
>JALYJR010000011.1 GCA_030775165.1 bacterium
GGATAGTCGTTCCACGCGATGGTGGTTTCGCCTTCCTTGCCACTGATGACGATGTCCACGCTGCCGTCCCAATACGCGGCCGCCTCTACCTCCTTGTAATTTTTTTCCGACATCGTCAGGATGAACCTGATGAATTTCGGATACTCGGGGATGGGAGTGAACTCGAGCGCTCCGACAGGGAGCACCGGCACGTCATTCATCTTGATCATCGGACTGGCGGGGAAGGTACCGTCCAGGACATTGACCAGGATGTAGAGCTTCACCGTCGCTTCGGCAGTGGGGTCCGCGGGCTTGCTGACGCAACTGTGCTCGAAGAATCCGAACGGATCCATCGGGATCTCTGCGGTCAGGGGGAAATACGTGCCCGGCACCCAGTACACCTTGAACTTCAGGATGCGTACGCCGATCTTCGCGGGCGTTGCCACCACCCCATGCAGTTCCGCCGGTGCAAAGCCGAAGAAATCGTGCGGCGATCCCGCATCAACCTCCTGCATCACCTGCGCGTTGATGTCATTTTTCATTCTGACACCATCCACGAATCCCGGAACCGCTTTTGCCGGTCCGAAGTCCGCGTAGATATCGATCCCCTCCCACCAGTTGTTGTTTTCGTCGAATCCGAGGAAATAGGTTTCGAGCTCGGGTTTCTCCGGGATCTCAACTTCTTCCTGAGAAGCCACGCGCTTCTTCCATTCGGCGAAAACCTGCCGGTTTTCCACGACGAGATCTCCGGCCGTGACGCGAACTGCGAGGCGGCCCGATTTCGTCCGTACGACGCTGGAAGGCGTGTCGGCGGGTCTCGCCTCATCCTTTCGGAGCACTGCCTTCTCGAAAGCCAGCTGTGCCGCCTCCTGTATTTTCGCGGCCAGTTTTTCGCGGTTGGCGAGAGGGTTGACATTCTTTGTGGGCGATGCGCCGACGTTGGTCGTGAAGGCGAAGATGGACATGATGGCCATCACGAGATACAGTCTAATTCGAGTCATTTCGCTACCTCGTTCTGTTGTTGGTCAGTTGATTAGTTGATTAGTGGACGAGCGAACGCGGTTACGCTTCTCTGCTATTCTATAGACTACCTCCGGTTATCAATTTTTGTACGTCAAAGAGCAAAAAAGAGCTCACTTCATAAAGCCGAGAAAGTTGCATACATACTACGGCCTTACGAAGTTTGCCCTACAGCTCATCAGTATAACACGAATAAGATAAAAAAGCAAGGTCAGAGAACTTAATCGATTTGCAATATTGCGGAAATAATATAGAATACTTGAGTCCAAAAAAGTTGGGCCCGTAGCTCATCTGGTAGAGCACCTCATTTGCAATGAGGGGGTAAGGAGTTCGAGTCTCCTCGGGTCCACGCGTAGAAAAAAGAGGTCATCGAAAGATGGCCTTTTTTCTTGCGTGGACCCGAAGCAGGCAAACTGCTTTACCTGCGCGGAGACGAGAAAGGATTTTCGTTGTAGTGAGCTGGCCGAATCTACAGAAAATCACCTGGCCATGTAATGGCCGAGTCTCCTATTAATAATTTGCACAGACGAGCCCGTCACGTATAATGGACCTATGTCTTACGAATTTTACCCCAGCTCCTGGAAGACTTGGCAGGCGATGTTTTCCGCCATAAAGGACGCGCGGGAATCCGTGTATCTCGAGACCTATATTTTCCTCGACGACTTGCACAATTTTAATTTTTTGAAACTTTTGAGCGAAAAAGCCAAAGAGGGTGTTCGCGTGCGCATCGTACTCGACGCCTTCGGCAGCAGGAAGCTGCCCAAGGCGTCCGTAGCCGCGCTACGGCTTGCGGGCGCGGAAGTATTTTTTTACAGTAACCTTCTGCATCGCATCCACCGCAAGATTCTTTTGGTAGACGAACGGATGGCTTTCATTGGCGGAGTCAATTTTCATCAGGTGGCGCTCCGCTGGACTGATCTGACACTCAAGATTCGCGGCCATCTAGTAAATTCCATTTTGCGTTCTTTCGCCAAGGTTTACGCCGAGTGTGGCGGACGTGACCCTCGCATACTCGCGGAGAACCGGAAACTGGTCCTGGACCGTACCCGCACCTGGATAGTCGAGCATTTTCCCGAAAGTCAGAGCGCCACGTTAAAGAAAATTTATAAAAGGGCGCTAGCCGGTGCAGAGCATCATGTCATACTCGTGACGCCCTATTTTATGCCCAAGCGCTGGTTTGTGCGGGCCCTCCACCAAGCCGTCCTTCGGGGCATCAAAGTCGAGGTGATAGTGCCAAAAATTTCCAACCATTTGATAGGGGATACCGTGGGGCGGTTTTTTATGTATCAATTGTCGCTCCTGGGTGTGGATTTTTACATGGAGCCAAAGATGAACCATGCCAAATGCATGTTGATAGACGGAAAAGACGGATTGGTGGGTTCCAACAATCTCGACTTCTTTTCTTTCGAGCTCAACGCCGAGGTCGGAGTATTTTTGAAAAGCCCCAAGGCCGTAGGGGAGCTCAAGGCCATAATAGAGGAATGGAAAAAGCGATCCGTACTTTTTGATACTGAACTCTATCACCCCAAACTTTTGGATTACATTATCGCGCCGCTGGTGCGCCTGGTATCCTGGGTGTTTTAAGGCGGGAAATAATACGGCTGCGATTATTTTTCCAAGTCCAAAACTTCGTCAATTCTGATTTGTTTTACGAACTCCGGCACGTGGGAGACTATTATCATGGCTCCGGTGTATTTGTCCAAAGCTTCGGCGATTATAGGCAGATGGCGGAAATTTATATGATTTGTAGGCTCGTCCAGTACGAGTAGTCCCGGTTTTTGGAGCACCAGCCGCGCAAAGGCTACCAGGCCCTTCTGTCCTTCCGACAGGTCGCCGATTTTGGTGCGGATGAATTCGCCGGTAATCAGGAAGCCTGCAGCCACAGAACGCATCCTTTCCTCATCCAACCGTTCTCCGCCTTCCACCATTGCCGCCGCGAGCGATTGGTACACGCTGTCTTCGAAATTTAGCGTGGAAAAATCCTGGCGGTAATATCCGATGCGCGTGCCTTCTTTAACCTTTTCGCCCTCGGCGTGCCCGCTGGCCAGTCGTTCCAAAAGGGTGGTCTTGCCGATGCCGTTGGGTCCCTGTAAAAGCAAGTGGTTGTTTTTGTTTAAAGAAATATTCGCTTTTCTTTTCACTATCTTGCCGCGCTCCATGGTGGTAAAGGAAGATATTTTTAAAATTTCACCCGTCAGGTCCGCCTGAGCGGGAATGACGAACGGACGAATGGCCCGGTCTTCCTTGCGGACTTCGACAATCTCTTCTTCCAGCTCTTCCGCTTTTTCCCGCATTCGCCTTGCCACGAGGCGGAGCCGCCCACCCTTATGCGCAAAGACGTTGGCCTGGTCTTTCTTGGCCTGAATTTCTTTTTGGAGCTGGGCGTTCTTCATATTTTCCCTTTCCACTCGCGCGCTGATATCCTTGACCACGTTAAAATAGTTACCGACGTACTTTTCTATCTTTTTTGTGTACACATCCAGATACAGCACCCCGTGAGTGAAGGCATTTAAAAATTCCGCGTCGTGAGAAATAACCAAAACCGTTTTCTCGTAATTGACTAAAAATTCCGTCAGGTGCGCTATGCCCGCCTTGTCCAGATTGTTGGTCGGCTCGTCTAAAAGGAGCAGGTCCGGTTTCTGTATAATCGCCGAAGCGAGGAGGAGGCGCGCCTGCTGTCCTCCGGAAAAGCTTCGGACCTTACGGTCGTGGACTTTTTCATGTCCCTTTAGGTTCACTACTTCTAGCACATCATCAATGCGAGGATCGATATCGTATACTTTTTCCTTGAAGCATCGTTCAAAAAATTCCCGGACGGTCAGGTCCAGCTGGTCGCGGGGGATGACCTGCCGGGCTTCCGCAATGCTGACTCCGTTTACGATGTTGATTACGCCGGATTCCGGTGCGCTGCCTCCCGAGATAAGTCCGAATATTGTGCTCTTTCCCGCGCCGTTTTGGCCCATCAGTGTAAATTTAGTGCCTCGGCGCACGGTAAAACTGACCTCGTCCAAAATAGGCTTGTTGACACCCCATTCGAAAGAAACGTTGTCGAACCTTACAATTGTTTCTTGCGATTGAGAATTTGCTCTTTCTCCTCTGTTCAAATCCTTAGGCATCAACCTACATTAGCTTATTCAGCCCAAAATAGAAAGCAGGTGCTAATATTATTTTTGCCTATACTCTATTACAATTTTGTCCTTATCTCCCAGTACGGTATTCTCGTAGGTCTCTACTCTCACTCCATTAACAGTTACAACTATTTCCGATTTATCAGTTATGACATTGTCCAATAGTTTCGAGCTGGAAAAATCTTTTCCCCATACCGCAAAGAAATCTCCGAGCGTAAAGTCTTTTTGGACCGGAGCTTCCACATGCAACACATTCTTTTCATGGTGAGTGTGAATTGAGGTCATGCAATTTGGCGTTATGCCAATATTTTCCGGGACAAGAACTTCTTCCCCGTTTACAATAACCATGAGAGCCGGATGGATATGGTATTCCGTAGCCATATCGGTAGTACAAGCCAGGGCAACCTCCCGGCTGGTAAGAGCTTGTTCCTTTTCCACTTTGCCTGTTTTGGCCATGTTCCCGGCCAGCAAAAGACCGCCAAAAACCAAGATAATTACCACTATAGATAAAATTGTGCCGCTTTTCATTTTTTCTTAGTTGTCGCTGTTAATTGATCAAATTGTCGAGGAGTTAATAATTTTTTCTCAAGCACCACTTGCCGCAACGTTTTATCGGTCGCCAGAGCATGCTTGACCGCCATCGCCGCGTTGTCATAACCGATTTCAGGCGTTAACAATGTCGCGTAGGCGAGGGAACCTTCCAGTAATTCATTGCAACGCTCGGGATCGGCTTTTATACCGGCTACGCATTTTTCCTCAAACACGGCCAATAGTTCATCCATTAGTTTTAGAGATTCAAGCAGGCGATCGGTTACCACCGGCAGCATAACCCCGAGTTCGAGCTGGGAAGCCGCCGCCGCGTGTTCAATAGTTAAATTATTGCCGGAAACTAAAAAGTACAACTGATTAATAGCTTCGGGCAAAATCGGGTTGATCTTGCCGGGCATAATCGAGGAGCCGGGCTGAAGGGTCGGTAATATAATTTCACCCAAGCCGCCCTTCGGACCGGAAGACAACAACCTAAAGTCATTTGCAATTTTCGACAGGTCCACGCACACTGCCACCAGGCTCTGGGACAAGGCCACAAAATCGCTATTACTGCTCGTGCCCGCCATTAAATTTTTAGCGGGTCTGAATGGTAAGCCGGTCGTCTTTTTTAATTGTTGGTAAAGTTTGAGGATATATTTTGGGGAGGCGTTGATAGAATTACCCACCGCACTGCCGCCCAGATTGAGTGTAAGCATCGGCGCTCTCGCTTGCTTTATTCTTTCGCGGCCCCTTTTAATATATTCGGCATAAGCTGAAAACTCTTGGCCCAGAGTGATAGGTACCGCGTCCTGCATATGTGTACGCCCGAGTTTTTTGATGCGCGCGAATTGTTTGGATTTTTTTTCAAAAGCCGCAATCAAAGTATCCAGAGTGGAAATTAATTTATCGGTCATGCGGATAGCGCTTATGCGCAGAGCGGAAGGCATGACGTCGTTTGTAGAATGCGACATATTTACATGGTCATTTGCATGTATGGTGATTTTACTTTTGCCAGATTTGGCCAAAATTTCAGTCGCTCGTACCGCGACTACTTCGTTTACATTCATATGGTTCGAGGTGCCGGCGCCGCCCTGAAAGGCGGGCAAAACAAAAGAACTAAGGTATTTGCCCGACAAGATTTCATTGCAAGTTTTTACTATCGCTTGTTGTCGCTCCCGGCTGAGCTCGCCAGCCAAGAAATGCCCCATGGCCGCGGATTTTTTTATCTCCACTATCGCGTAAATAAATTCCCGCTTAGGAGAACGAAAAGAGAAAGGAAAATTCTTGACGGCTTTTGCCGTTTGAGCCCCTGTGTATGTTTTTGATTTTTTCTTCATTAGTTCGACAAAAGTTAATTTATTAATTTTTTATCGCCATGGCCACAACTTTGACCACGTCCTTGTCCAACGGATCCGGTAAAATAAATTCCGGCGACGGATTCTTTACATAAGCGGCCAGATTTTCCGCTGCCTTGACCAGGAGGGCAGTGGTAATCTCCCGGACGTTGTTGTCGAGCGCGCCGCGGAATATGCCCGGAAAAGCCAGTATATTGTTTACTTGATTCGGCACGTCGGATCTACCTGTAGCTATTATAAAAGCTCCCGCTTGTTTTGCCAAAACCGGGTCGATTTCCGGGTATGGGTTTGCCAGAGCAAAAATTGCGGGTTTTGGATTCATCTGTTGTATCATTTCCACCGTCAGCACGTCTTTCGCAGATACTCCGATAAAAACATCGGTTCCTCGCAAACATTCACCCAGAGACCCCGCGGTCAAATCTTTATTTGTTATTTGGGCCAATTCTTTTTTCTCCGGAGAAAGCCCCTCTCGGTTTTCATAAATTGCGCCCTCTTTGTCGCAGACTACAATATTTTTAAAACCGTAAAAAATCAAAAATTTCGTAATAGCCGTGCCTGCCGCCCCGGCCCCGTTCACAACTATTTTAGCGCGCTCTTTTGATAAATTTTTAAGAGACAGAGCGTTGATTAATCCCGCCAGCACCACTACGGCGGTGCCGTGCTGGTCGTCATGCATGACAGGTATATCCAGTTCTTTTTTTAACCTGCGCTCTATTTCAAAACAGCGGGGTGCGCTAATATCTTCAAGGTTAATGCCGCCGAAAACCGGGGCTATATATTTTATAGTGTTGATTATAGTTTCGGTGTCTTCCGTGTCGAGGCAAATAGGGAAAGCGTCCACATCCGCGAATTCCTTTAAGAGAGCGCACTTGCCCTCCATCACTGGCAGGGCAGCCAAAGGTCCCAAATTCCCCAAACCTAAAATCGCGCTGCCGTCCGTTATAACCGCTACTGTATTTTTTTTAATAGTGTAGATTTTGGCCAATTCTTTATCCTTGGCAATTTCTTCGCAAACTGCCGCTACCCCCGGGGTATAGGCCAGAGACAAATCCCGCCTGTTTTTCAAAGGCACCTTGCTTTTGATTTGTAGCTTTCCGCTGTGTTTTCGGTGAAGTTCCAGCGCCTCTTTATTGGTTTCTTCCATTGGGTCAAATATACCAAATAACATCCGCGTGCGCTAATATGATAAAATTACCTTATGACTAAGAAAGAAGTTGCGGCCGGTGTGGTGCATGAGCTGCCTTCGGATTTAAAAAAGGCCCTGAGCTCGGCGCCCAAGGCACGAGCGGTCTGGGAGGACATTACCCCGCTAGCTCGCAATGAGTGGATTTGCTGGGTTATATCCGGCAAAAAAGCGGAGACGAGGAATATACGTATTGAAAAAGCTCTCTCAAAGCTTAAGGGTGGAATGCGCCGGCCCTGCTGTTGGGCCGGCTGTGCGCACCGTTTCAAATAATCGAAAACGTATAAAACTCTTTTCTTGGTTCCAATTTGGGATGATGTTCGAAGAGCTATAATGGATTAGGCTTCTACGATTGGCTTAAAACCTCCAGAAGCAAAACGCTTCATATCAACTGGCATCGTAGATGGGTCAAAATCTTTCATACTCGGATCATTCATTACTTTTTTATTCACTTGATCTCTGTGAGCGCGGGATTTGTATACAATCCAAGAGAAAATAACCGTCTCATCGGACTTAAGTCCGGCCAGCTTAATGAAGCCTTTCTGTGGCATACCTTTTTTAGTTTTTAAATCATCACCTACGCATTCAAAATATTCCAACGCCCCATTCTTTTTCCACATGTTCGCTCCCCATTCGGCCATCTTTTTATAAGCCGCTAAGTCCTTCTTTTTTATTGGTATTACAAATCCATCCACATATTTTTTACTATTTGTTTTCATACTTATATTTTAACATATCCGCCCGTATTAATTCAAATAATGAGGGAAAAAGAAACGGCTAGGAATCTCCCGCGACTAAAGTAAAACCCCTTTCGGGGCTAAACTTTTAACAGGCTCCGAACTTGGGACGAAGTTCGAATAGCTATTATACAAGAATATAACACACAATGAAGGAAGAAAATACCAAAGTAGGGAGAGGTATGAGTTAAAAGATTATGCAACAAAAAAACACCATGGATATGATGTTCTTTTGAATGTGGATGAAGGCTCAGGAACCCTCATCCATGGATGAATGTTAGCCTCTCCTGAAAGGCATAAATGTACAACTTACTGAGCCGGCGCTCCCGAACCCACCGGATGGCGGCAGACTGCGAGAAACGCGTCGGCGCTTGCATTGATCGCGTCGGCTTCCGCCTGGCGATCTTCGTCTCCGGGGAGGATCTTCGAGAAAGTGCGAATCATGTTCGGATACGCGCCCTCTCTCCCTTCGATCTTCGACGCGGCCGTCTCGTAAACGTAGATCCTCTCGCGCAGGACCCGGGTCTGCGCCATGCCGTCTTCCGTCATCCAGAGACAGTGGATTTCGTCGATCGGCAGGTGATCCATGGTCCTGAGCGCGGTCCAGGCGCGCTGGGTCACCTTCGTGCTCTTTGCGAACCGCAGTTCTTCCTCGAAGACGCTTGCGGCGGCCTCGAAGATGAGCGTCACGACCTTCATGAAGTCGGCCTCCAACGTGTCGCGGGAGATCGGCAGGATCCAGCCGTCGTTTTCCGCGATGCGCGTACCGCTGTCGAGAACCGCACGGAGACCTTTCCTCGCCGGGGCCATCTGGTAAAACCGCTTGATGACGCGGCTGCCAGCGAAGAGTCCGTAGGTGCCGTCGGGAATTGCCGACTTCGCCCACGGCGGAACTTCACAGTTCACCATGATGTCGCAGCCGGAAATCCGGGTCTGTTCTCCGAAGAAGCGACGGGAGTGTTCCTCCTCGGCCCGCTCCACCATATTGAGACCGCGGATCTCGCGTCCATACGACCGCTCCGCGGGCAACATGAGGTTACGCATCCGCACCTCGTTCTGACAGAGGCCTAGATGGGCGCCGAGTTTCCCTTGCTTGGGGCACTGCGGCGTGCAGATCGGCCATGTCTTCGTGAGAGAACGGCGCATGAAATCCGTGGCTTTGCCGACGATGATCTCGCCGCTCGTGTCTTCCACGGACATCGTGACCACCATCTCCTTGTAGGCGCTCACGAGAACGACCCACTTGTGGCGTGTCCTCCCGCTGTCTTCGCGGACTGTCTCCGTCAACGAGAAGAGCGGCAGGCCGGGCTTCCTTTCCTTGCCTCGGCCGAAGCGGCGCAATTTGAGATTGGCGGCGATCGCTTCCGTCGCCGGCTGCACGACCTCGAAAGAGAGTACCCGCTCTTCGTCCCAATCAATAGTGAAAGGGGGCGAATACAGGACTCCGAGTTTTGTCGTGTCGTGCTCCCGCGTCACACCGAGACCCACCGCTTCGATGGTCGATGTCGCCGGCGTGCCGACCGACGGATCATTCGAGAACAGGTCCTTGATCATGATGCTCGTGCCGCTGTTGTAGGTGAATTGAATGATGTCTCCGGTGTTGAACAGCTTGCCTTTGAAAGAGTGCGTTTCCATCTGACCTCCTCGGTTCAACTACAAAATTGATTGAAAGAAAGCAACTTCTCAGCAGTTTTCTTACGAGACTACCACGTAAACTTCAATTTCTCCTTTCGTTGTTTTCTCTGACTTGAGAACCTAAACGCCCATTAAGGCACTTGGGTTCCCAAGCCAAATTGTTTCAAAGATCTATTATTTTACTCGCACAAATTACCATACTTTAGGAGGTTTGTAAATAGCCAGCTCCGAACTTGGAAGGAAGTTCGAATAACTATCATAAAGGATATTTAGCAATAACATTGATAAATATTTAAGGCTGCGAAACTATTTCGACATATTGATTATTATGACTCCTAGAATAGCCAATGCCATCCCGAGACCTTGCTGCACGGAGACCTCTTCCTTAAAGAATATTACGCCGCTTCCTATGACTATAACTGCGTATAATGCTGTTTGGATTACCCCAACAACTCCAAGTTCGGCCCTCTTCATAAATACATACGTAAAGATCAATATCTGTACTACATACAACCCTACGACAGCGAGCATTAATGGATTTTTAAGTGCCGTCTTAAAATTATCCGAAGCGAATGTGGCTTTTTTATAAAAACGTCAGCGACAGCAACTGCGCTAACTGCTATAACTATTAATATGATCTCTATAATTTTGTTCATTAAGAGTGAATCGCAACTAAGCGGCCTATTAGGCTTTTGTTGATTGCTCAAAAGTATTTTTTAGTCTTTCTTTTATTCTTGGTATGTCTATTCCGTATATTTTTTCAAAATCCGGACTTTTGTCAAGCAGTTCTTTTTGATTGTGGCTTGGCTCTACGTTTTTTGCTGAATCACTTTTTACGCTAAAAATAGGTAATTTAAAGATCTCTCTAATTACGGCGCCCCAGTCTGGATTTGAGAATATTTCCCTGGAATATTGCACAGCTGTTTCTTCATTTGAGCTCAGCTTTTTGGCTTGCCCTGCCATTAATTCTTGTATATTCATTAGAACAACCATTAACGCGTATTGTGGATATTGCATAAAGAATGTCTTCGCTGAAATATGATCAGATCCCTGAAAGTCAACGATGGGACCGGCGGGTAAATATCCATCGCTAGATAACCGAGCTAATAGATGTAATTTTACCGCAGAAAGCGCATCCGCATACATAGCTTGACCTAATTCAAAACCATTCATATGTGGCAAGGATTGACTTTTTAAGCCCACTGACGGATGACTGTGAAACTTAGTGTTAGTATCCTCATCGGTTATTCTGAAATCTCTTTTTAAAAGTCCCTGGGGAGAGGTAGACTGCAGTCTTAATATTTCCTTTAAATTTTGAGGTTTTGCTATCTTCTCTCTAAGTTTTGGATTTATCTGGGACAGATAGGCATAATAATTTTCATAAAATTCTGACGGTAAATCCACAAAACCACTGTAAAGAAAGTTATGATATTGATCCATTTTCACCTTGCTACTATCCCTGCCGTCAATCTCCCCCAATAATATATTTGAGTTTCGGCTGATAATTCCTCTAATTAAAATATCATAACCCTGATAGTCAGAACTTTGTAAATGTTTTTTTATTGAATCGCCGACAGATTTGTCAGGATACCCCTCTGTCAAAACAATTGAGGAGTTATCGGCATACATATCTACGAAATCTGTTTCGTGGTCCTTTTGCCATTCCTTATTATGCCTATATCCACGCAAAAATACCCCAACACCTCCAAAAGATCTAAAGTATGTTAACGGTCTGTTGCTACTTGACTGCTCTCTTTTCTTTTTTCTCAACCCTCTCTCGGTCATAATTATATTCGCATCTTTTTCCGGTAGCGCAGAGATAAATTCTTGAAATTGAATCTCCAGATCTCCCTGTCCTTTCTCTAAAGCATCCAAAATCTTATTTATATCCATTGTTACGATAGGAGATGTTTCTGTTAATTTATTTTCCCCCATGCCAACATATACGCCAGGAATATTGGCAAATACTGTGCCTATTATTCTGTCGTTCTCTTTTGCTCTAGCGTATGGTTGTTGTTCATTTTTAAGATCAAAGCCGGTTCTGGTCAATGCGCTAGTTGGGCCCCTTGCAATACCAAACTCCTGGCATAACTCGCCAGCCATTTGAGCTAAAGGACTATCCTCACCAATATTCCCCCAAATCTCATTCATAATTTGAAAATAATGATCCCAAGAAACTACTTCGCCTGGATTTTTGGGGTATGTAATTTGTTTTGGTGCCTCGTTAAACATATACTGTCATATTATCATAAACCAAACAAAAAAATTAAAGTCCTGATCCCTACGGGAGTATCAAAATAACTAGTGTAAATAAAGCTCAAAAATTTGCTCCGGGGGTAGGGTGATCTCGGCTTACAGCCGCAGTACACCTTTTCGATTCGCTTTGCGAATAACAAAAAGCTTTTCGCTCCCTACACGAAAGCCAAGCAGTTGGCTTTCTCCCCGGAGCCTAAAAAAGTAAAAGCCCCTTTCGGGGCTAAACTTTTAACAGGCTCCGAACTTGGGACGAAGTTCGAATGGCTATTTTACGTGAAAAGGTATAGTTTTTGCAAGTCTGCTATTTATAGTGTTAAACTATGTAAGTAATGAAATTACATACGATCTTAAATCTGAGGAGCTGGCATCAAAGAAAATTAACTGTAGGATACGGCACTAGAGATAAGACCGTACTCAAGCAAACTTTAAAAGGAAAGGTTTATTTTTTAGCAAAAACTTATGATAAGGACATAGGCGAATTAAGGTCAGAGGTATGTGCCTCAGCAATAGGCAGACTTTTCGGATTCCCAGTCCAAAAAACATGGCTTTGCGTGATTCCCCAACATAAATCTCTGGGGTTAAAACATAAATTCGGTGTTTTAATACAGCTAGATGTACGACGGCAAAGAGATACTCGTAGAGGAAAATTCAGAGAAGACCTCCTCCATGGAGCCGATTTAATGTCTCAAATCAATAAAAATTTTGGTAAGGCAAAAAATTTAAAAGAAAAAAGAAAACTCTACACTCTTGATCTGGCTGTAGAAGCAATCAGAAACTATGTTTCTAAGCACAAAGGTTCGGAAATATTATGGGAACAGTTTTTTGAGCTTCTTGTTTTCGATGCTCTTATAGGCGGAACAGATAGGCATTATTACAACTGGGGAGTTCTTGAAATGGCTGACAGTGGTAAATTTTTGCGTCTTGCGCCAGCATTTGATAATGGAGTGAGCCTTTTATGGAAAATGGAAGAATACAGGTCTCAATTTTTACAAGACCTATTAAGTCAGAATTTTACCAGAAGAGCTGAAGCAATGTTCAAAAAACCACATGAAGGTAAGTATACTCTTTTTGAAGTATTAGAGGAGCTGTATAAAATAAAGGAATATAAAAATTCTGGAATAGCACGAAAAATACTAGACAGAATATCTAAAATAACAGAACCCAGGATGAGGTACATTATAGATAAAACACCAGAATCAAAAGCTTTTCATACTAGTAAAAAGGAGCTTGACATGGTATCATTATATGTAACAGCTAGACTTGAAATTCTGAAAGAAATTCTCTATAAATTAACACAAAGATGAACACATTGCATTACAAAGTAATATACAGGAATGGCGACAGGATACCGGTGGAGATTGCTAATTTCTATCGCACCGAAGATAATAAGTTTATTTTTGAATACGTGGAAAATCCAAAGTATGAGTTTCCTGGTTTTGATGTGTCTAAAAAGAAGCACGAAAATGATCATTTGTGGGAACAAATAACTTTTAGGATTCCTAATAATATTAGAAATCAATACCCCACTAAGCCGCCGGAAGAACTTTTAAAGGAAACTGAAGGCAAGCTTGTAACTGACCATTTTGAATTTCAATTAATAAATTGAACCAAAGGCTTTTTCCATGGAAGCATCTGCCGTTATAGCTAGCGAAAAGCAGAAGGTTAGTACAGGTGGTAGACCAAGTAAATATAACGAGCAGATGCTGGAAAGGGCCCATGAATATCTGGCCCCCTATAATACTGATGAAGGCCTAGCAGTGTGTGAGATTGGATTCCCGACGATAGAAGGGCTGACGGTCCATCTAGGCGTAAAC
>JALYJR010000012.1 GCA_030775165.1 bacterium
GCGGGCATACTTATGCTCGTAGGCGTAGTGCTTTCTATTCTCGCTCCCATATTCGCAGTCTTGATTCAACTGGCAATCTCGAGGAAGCGCGAATTCTTGGCGGACGCTTCCGGCGCGCTTCTGACCCGCTACCCCGAAGGGTTGGCCGAAGGTCTCCGGAAAATCGCCCAACACAGCCAGCCGATGAATCGCCAGTCAAGCGCCATCGCGCATCTGTACATCTCCGATCCGAAGGGAACCAGAAGCTCTGCTTTCGGTAAAAAAGTCAAAAATCTTTTCGCGACCCATCCACCAGTGGAAGAGCGGATACAGGCATTAATCGGCAATAATCAGATATGAATATCAAGGACGTAGAAAAATTGGCAGAACAGGCGAAACTTGAACTGACGGAAGTGGAAAAGGAACAGCTTCTTAAAGACATGGAAGGCATTTTGACTTATGTGAGGCAGGTGGAAAAAGTTGAAGTGTCGGAAATCGATATAAAACACCAGCAGCGGAATGTCTGGAGGGAGGACAAGACGAGAGGGGAGCATGAAGTTGATTTTTCAAAGGAGTTTATAACCAGCCAATTTCCCGATTCGCAGGACGGCTTCGTGAAGGTTAATAAAATCTTATGATAGATCTGAAAAATCTGACAATAGAAAAAGCGCACGAAGGCTTGAAGAGCGGGGCGTTCTCATGCAAGGAGCTTTTGGACGCGTACCTGGCGGTAATAAAAGAAAAAAATGAAAACCTCAATGCCTTCCTTGAGATTTTTGATGATATTGTCGAACAGGCAGAAAAAGCGCAAAATAAATTCAAAGAAGGCACAGCCGAAATGCTTACCGGTATTCCCATAGCCATCAAAGACAATATTTTATTTCAGGGGCACATTGCTTCTGCGGGTTCCAAGATTCTCGAAAATCACAAAGCATCTTATGACTCTTTTGTAATAAAGGAATTAAAAAAAATCGGAGCAGTAGTAATAGGCAGGACGAACATGGATGAATTTGCCATGGGTTCCTCTACGCAAACCAGTGCTTACGGAGTTTCTCGCAACCCTTACGATGTTTCTCGCGTGCCCGGAGGCTCCTCGGGAGGTTCGGCGATTGCCGTCGCGGCAGATATGGCTCTTGTTGCACTTGGGACCGAAACTTGCGGCTCTGTGCGGGAACCTGCGGCTTTCTGCGGTCTGGTAGGGCTCAAGCCTACATATGGAGCTGTTTCGAGAAATGGCATCGTAGCCATGGGCAACTCTTTGGACCAAGTTTCGCCTTTAAGTAAAACTGTACGTGAAGCCGAAATTGTTTTTCGAGTGCTGTCAAAATATGATTTGAGCGATGCGACGTCTATCAAAGAAGAAGACCGTGTACCTAATAAATCCAGCGGGAATAAAACCATAGGCATTCCTTGGGGCTTTTTTGAAACCGGGGTTGAAGAAGAAATAATGGAAAATTTCAGAAATTCGATAGATAAACTTCGCAATGCGGGCTATGAAATAGTAGACTTGGAACTTCCATCACTAAAATATTCTTTGGCCGTATATTATATTATTATGCCTTCCGAAGTTTCCACAAACTTGTCGCGCTTTGACGGTATACGTTATGGACTACATAAAGGGGGAAGAGATGTATCCGATACTTATAAAAAAACCCGTTCTGCTGGGTTTGGCGCAGAGGCTCGAAGGAGGATAATCTTGGGGGGTTATGTACTATCTGAGGACTTGCATGGCGCTTACAGTAAGGCTATAAAAGTCAGGAATGAAATAACGAAGGAGATGGAGTACGCTTTTAAAAAAGTAGACTTCATTCTTACCCCGACGGCACCCTTTCTTCCGTTTAAAATAGGTGAGAAAATGGATGATCCGGTGGCTATGTATCTGGCGGATATATTTTCCGCTCCGGCGAACCTCGCGGGCGTGCCTTCTATCGCCGTGCCTTCAGGTTTTTCCAAGAATAGTTTGCCGTTCTCTGTACAGTTTACGGCGCCGCATTTCTGTGAAGACGCCCTTTTTGAAGTCGGTAAAAAATTTGAAGAAATACGGGGAGAATAGTACAATTAAAGAACATGGACCCAAGCCAAAGCAACATTTCAGGCGAGAGTTTCCTTAATTCCCAATACTTAGACCCTACTTATCTTTTTGAGAGGGGGGTATATTTCATTCAAAAAATAATATACCTTATCTTTTCGCACCAGAATGCCAACATGCTAAAAACGGTGCTTTTCATTTTGGCTATGTTTTTCCTCACAGTCATCTGCTACGTGGTGGTTCGGATGCTGGAAATACGCCATAAAGAGCATAAGCACTTGCATCATGAGATAAAGGAGTACGCGAAAAACAAATCGGAGCAGGAAAAACGCTTGCGGGAAGAAGTCGGCGGCTCCAAGAATCCCCGCTGGAGCAAAACTTTGAATTACATTTTCTCCCAGCATTCGAGTGACTGGAAACTTTCGATTATTGAAGCTGATTCCATACTGGAAAGCTTATTGAAGGATCTGGGTTTCAAAGGCGAGACGGTCGGCGACCGGCTTAAATCGGCCAATCAGGAAACCTTTCCCCAACTCACTACGTCATGGGAAGTGCACACTATCAGGAACCGCATAGCGCACGAAGGGCTGGCTTTTGAGCTTTCGCACCATGAAGCCAAGCGAATCATCGCTCTATACGAGCAAATATTTCACGCCTACGGGTATATCTAAATACCCCTTTGCTTTTCGGGAAATTTAGGGTAAAATCAGATAGTGCCTTAGAAGGCACTTTTTAGTGTATAGCGGGGTAGAGAAGAGGCATCTCGTAAGGCTCATAACCTTAAGACCCACGTTCGATTCGTGGCCCCGCAACAATTCGGCAAGTGACATGCCATTTCTACATGTCCTTTGTCGAAGGGGAGCAATTTGTCGACGTAGCTCAGCTGGTTAGAGCGTGGGACTCATAAGCCCAAGGTCGGTGGTTCGATTCCACCCGTCGACACCGTCGAAGCAAGCAAACTACTTTGCTTGCGTCGGGGAATCGAAAGGATTTTCAATGTTTTGCAAAAACCTGAAAATCACCTGGCTATGTAATAGCCGATTCCACCCGTCGACACCGCAAGCTAGAATATAGTTCTGGTTTGTGATAAATTTAGGGGAATGTTCGGTTTGTTAACAAAATAATGCGATCGTAGCTCAACTGGTTAGAGCACCCGCCTGTCACGCGGGAGGTTGGCGGTTCAAATCCGCTCGGTCGCGCAGAAAAAAGAACCATAGAACTATGGTTCTTTTCATGCTTGCCGTCAGAGTTCATACCTATAAATACTTGACAAATTGTAATTTTGGGTGTATAATGCAATGATATACTGTCCTTTAAAATAAAATACTACTTTTGTGTGAAGTGGTCATAGCCAAAAGATGCTTAACAATAAGCATTTCCTGGCTATGACCACCTAATCGTTGGAGTCAAACAGTTAAGATTCAATCAACGAACAACAACACAACAAGAAAGAGAAAGAAAGAGAGAAAGCATGAAAAACCTCGTCATTTCGCTCCTCGTCCTCCTTACGCTGTCGTTCGGGTGCAAAGAGAAGAATTCCAAGAACGACCCGAAAGTTCCGACCACGGCAGTTTCGACTACAACGGCCGCCGTCGCGTCAAAGACAACGTCGAAACTCCAAATTTACCCCTACAGATTTACGGTGGTTTCCGACGGTCGATCAGGGAGAGAGCTCGTACGCGATCTGGAAAAGAAACAGTTCTCCGTCAACGGCCTGAAACAGATGCTTCAGTCTAGCGACTTCGAGCAGGGCCAAGGAGTGCGTTACGAACTGGTCGTTGTTCCCGTCAAACAGTTTCCTGTCGACAAGCGTACGACCGAGAACATCTCCGCCGTCGCCAAGAGCCAGGGTTACTCGAGGCCTCCGGCTTTCATCGCAGCACGCCTTCGCGAACAACTGTCGAACTCTCAAATCAAGAATATGGGGTTTTCACACCTTCTCGTCATGCACGAGCCGGTCGTGGGCCTCGACGGCAAACCGCTCTTGCTTGCAGTGTCTGTCTGTGGGGACCATCGCTTTTGCGAGGACATCGGCATTAACCGTGCGTCCCCACAACAGTCTTGGGGTAGTGATGAGGGTTTCGTATTCCTCTATGAAAAGAGGACCATCACGCTATCCTTAAAGACTTCGATCTTCGAGTTTACGGTGACCTCTGACGGGCGCGATGGCGAGAAGTTCATTCGCAGTCTTGAAGGCAAAGGCTTCAAGATCAATGACGAAGCGAAGTCTATGCTCCGCAATAAAGCGTTCTCGTCCACCAAGGGCGTCGTCTACAAGCTTGGTATCATCAGGGTCGACAACCCTCCTGATGATGACTTTAGCGATAATCTCAGCGTAGAGGTGACGAGCCGTGGATGGTCAACGCCACCTGCCGAGGTTGCACCGCTTCTTCGCGAGAAGATTTCGGATGAGCAGATTGCGGCGATGGGTCTTCACGATCTTGTCGTGGAGCATGATTACATCGACCATGGCATCTATAACGACTGGCTCGCCTTGTGTCGACACGAGAAGCGTCTCTTGGGTGCCTGGAGCAGTCATACGGCCGGCACCTGGAGAGACGGCCTCGGCTTCGTTTTTCTGATTTCACAAAAGTAGTGCTTCGCGTGTGCTCACCAACCTGTTGTATGGATGGTGCAGTAATACGCATCGTCCATACAACAGGCGAGCAGTTGGATTATTCCACGCTTGCCTGTTTTTTATTTACAATCGATATTTCTCCTTTTTAAATCTGGTATATAAATATAACCATTATAGTTACGAATAGCAGTTCCAATTTCATTCACTAAATCGCGCAAAGATTTGGCTCAACAAATAAGCCATGAAAAGTTCACGGGTGTACTGGAAGTGAACCATGGTATACTTTTGGCATGAAAAATAATCAAGGATTCGCAATCCCTTTAATCATTGCAATTATTGCCGTACTGGGAATTGGAGGGGGAGCATATGTTTATGTAAACAAAGGCGGTACAAAGTCAGAAGATAAGGAGATTAAACTAGAAAATAAAAGTCAGACCAGCGCAGACAAAGAAATCTATTATACTTCACAGCCATATGGGTCAATTCGAGCAAACGTAGCAAATATGCAAGTTTGGGCTTCAATTTATTTTGATAAATATAAAACATACGTAGGGGTTTGTGATAGTTCTTACGAGAGAACAAAAGCCGAGGGTATAGATAAATTTCTAGATAGCACCCTCAAGATAGTATCTGCTCAGGATATTACTTGTCGCAGTTCAGAAAAGGCATATGTTTACTCCCTGCGCATGCCAGACGGCAATAGCTGGTGTGCCGACAACTCAACCTTGGGTGCAGTTACCAACACTGTTCCAAAGGCTTTATCCTGTAAATATCTTGAAATAAATTCCAATGATAAGGTTTTACCACCTATCGACAATCATTTACCTGCGATAACAAAACCCGTTGTTTTTCCCGCTGTGGACCAACAACAAGAAATACAGGAAGACCTTCAAAATATAGCTAATATAGTTGCGAGCGTAGCGAACTTTAGGGCCCTTGCAGAAGTCGTTTTTGATAGCAACGGAGGAAGTTACCTCCCTCTTTGCTCCGGCCGTTTGATAAATGTAGCAGCTAACAGTAGTTTACCAATTTTGGTGAAAACTATTATTACTGCTCAAGATGCAACCAGCCAATCAGGTGCCGGCATAGTTTGTATAGCAACGAAATATAAATACGTACTGGAAGTTAAATTTAAAAAATACGTTCCACCCAGTGAAGCATATCTATCAGGAAAAAAATCTTATTGTGTGGATTCAACGGGAGTAGCAGGTGACAATACCAGATATAAAATCGACCAAACTAGTTATAGCTGTAAGGAGGTCTAAAATAGGACTACCTGTTAAATATATTATGGGGTGGGAGTTTGTTCGGGTTCGGGCGACGGCTCTGGTTCTGATGCTCCCACTGCGGGTTCTGGTTCTGTGACTGTTTCTGCTGTTGGAGCAGGCGTTTCGGCGGGGGTTTCTTCTGCGGGTTCTGTGGGAGCAGTTTCTTCACTCACTGTTTCTGAGGGCGTAGCCT
>JALYJR010000013.1 GCA_030775165.1 bacterium
CGCTAGACGTGGATTGTCTCGGGCGCGTCGCCAGTGAAAGGTTTTATGGTGGTGATTCTAGCATCGGATTTCCTACGGCGTTGTCATGTATGGCGCTTCTGGATTCTCTCAATCTAGATTTTAAAAATAAGAAGATTGCCGTTTTAGGGCAGGGGATGCTCGTAGGTAAGCCCGTGACCGCGCTCCTCGGTTTCCGGGGACTAGCGCCCGATATTATTGATATCAATACGCCCGACGAAAAAAAAGCCCTACTCATGAAAGAAGCGGACGTGATAATCTCCGGCACGGGCGCGGGGAAGATTATTACAGCCGATAAAGTAAAAAAAGGCGTAGTTCTCATCGACGCTGGAACTTCGGAATCTAACGGCGGTATTGTCGGCGACGTTGATCTCGAATCGGTCAAAGATGTCGCAAGCTACGTCTCGCCCGTGCCCGGCGGTGTCGGACCTGTGACAGTCGCTATGCTTTTAAATAATGTATTAACCGTGGCCAAGCAACGTAAATAAAATTTTATGAATTCCCTTACTCTAAAAATTATCTGGGTTGACCCAGAAGACAATATGATAGAGGTAGAGACAAATATTTCCTGCGATGGTTTTATAGTATATGGCAAGGACTACACAACTCTCGAGGACTTGAAAGATTTTGCGATGGAACTTCCAAAAATTTTAGAAAAAAGAAAGGTTATATTTACTTCTAACGATTCCCTCGAATTTGTTTTTGAAGTTATTGATCCACAAGGTCATATCAATGCCAACTTGCTCGTCAAAAAATCTCCTGATAGAAATGATCATGATCACTCAGCGAACATATCGGCAATAACCGAACCAGCTCTCCTAGATAGATTTTCGAAAGAGATTTTACAAATGAGTAACATGGTCGGACAATCCGCAAACCTGGAGCTTTTAAATTAGATGGCGATAATTCTTAGCTACATTTTTTATTTCATAGCTTCGACCTTGTCGTCGCTACAAATCAGGTGGCTGACAAAAAAACATGATCTGGAAAGCCGCGAGCAGGTGCGCTTTACATTTCAGATAATCGCCATCCTATTTCTCGGCAGCCTGACCTTCCCGTTTTTTAGCCCTTTTCACCTATCGGGAAATTATTACCATCTATTTTTGTTATTTCTGGTTTGCGGTGTTTTTGGCGCCGGATGCAATTTGTTCGCTATTTTTGCCCAAAAGCATTTGGACGCTGGAGTCTCAAGTGTTGTCGGCAATATTTACACACCTCTCACCATAATATTATCCTCTCTGTTGCTCCGTGAAGGCTTGGCCCCGATGCAGATAGTCGGGACGCTCCTCCTTTTAATGGCAATGTTCATTGTTTCTCAAAAACACCGGATAGGAAGATTCACTTTCAATAAATATTTTTTGATGATGTTATTAAGCGGAGTATTGCTCTCGGTCCTTCTGGTCGCCGAAAGAGCTCTGCAGAAGACTACCGGATTTTCTGCAGGTGTAATGCTGTCTTGGGGCGCGCAGGCTTTATTCCTTGGACTTATTGCATTGTTCGTGAAAAGCAAACACACCTATTCCAGCGCCGAGGTCTGGGGCACAGGGCTCGTTAAATTTTTGGGCGCGACTTCCTGGGTGACTCTGGTGTATGTTGTGGGCAACTTAAGCTTGGTGTCGTCCATCACGACCTTTAAAGTTATAATCGTGTTCGTGGCGGCAGCATTATTTTTAAATGAAAAAGAAGATTTACGGCGGAAAATCTTCGGCTGTATTCTAGCCGTGATCGGACTGCTTTTGATGTGATATAATTTAAAAATTAATGAACAGTTCGCTATTCCAATACATATTCGGCCTTTCCAAAAATCCTTACGTTGCGAAAACCGCGCTCTTTCTTTCTTACCACCTTGTTTTTGGCGTGGTCGCGTTCCTCGTTTATTGGTCGCTGTTTTTGGCGCCCCGCAAGATCTATGCCTTTGCCCTGCTTTTTTCCGCAGGCCTCGGCACGAGCATCGTCGTAAGTCTCATGAAGATAATATTTTTAGCGGAACGACCATATATAAAAATGAACGGTATCGTGCCGCTAGTCCAAGCATGGGGGACATCCTTCCCGTCTTGGCACGCGGCATTCATGGCGTCTCTCGCTGTTGCCGGATACGTCCTAAACAAGGAACTCGGGATAGCGCTTATCATCATTGCTATTCTAACGGGAATTTCGAGGGTGGCCATCGGAGTCCATTATCCCTTTGATGTGATGGCGGGCTGGTTAACGGGGTTCTTAGTAGGTCTACTGTTTATAAATTTATTCAAGAAAATATGAGCTTTCTACACGCTATAATTTTTGGAATTGTAGAAGGCCTCACGGAATTTCTTCCAATATCGTCCACGGCGCATCTTGAACTCACGCAAAGCATGCTCGGCATAGCCACGAGTGATTTCATAAAGAGTTTTCAGATAGCCATACAGTCCGGCGCTATCTTGTCGGTCGTGGTCCTGTATTTCCGGAAAATTTTTTCTTCTCACAGATACTTATTAAATATTTTCATCGCTTTTGTTCCTACAGGCGTCATAGGATTTTTATTATATAAGGTCATCAAGCAGTTTCTCTTGGGTAACATAGCGCTTGCCGCCGTGGCCTTGCTGTTGGGCGGTGTCGTCATTCTTATTTTTGAAAGACATCAGAAAAAAAACATAGTTGTCGCTAATCTTCCGTTAGATAAAAAAGTCGAAGATCTTTCCGTAAAGGAGCTACTTTATTTGGGCGCGATACAGGCGCTCGCCGTAGTGCCCGGTGTTTCGCGTTCCGGCGCGGTCATAATTGGCGGGCGCATGCTCGGCCTGCCTGCGGGACTAATAGCGGAATTTTCTTTCGTGCTGGCGATTCCGACCATGCTCGCGGCGACTTTCTACGACCTATTCAAGTCAGGCTTTGCATTTTCGAGCGCGGACTGGAATGCGCTTCTGGTCGGGTTTATAATTTCTTTTGCCGTAGCTCTCTTGTCCGTGAAATGGCTTATCGGTTACGTGAAGCGTCATACCTTTGAGATTTTCGGCTGGTACCGTATTGTTTTGGGCGGTCTCGTCTTATTATTGCTAATTTTTTAAAAAAGTATAAAATACCTTGGTATTTAAGCATACTTATATGGTTAAAAAGATAATTTTAGCTTTAGTGGTTTTGGCGCTCGGAGCGGGCGTCGGCCTTTTCGTATACAAATCCGAACCTCGCCTCAATCAGAATTTCGAAGCAGAGCACTCATTTTTTAAAGGCCATGAGTTTCGGCTGGGCCTGGATCTTTCGGGCGGCACTCATTTGATATACGAGGCGGACCTGTCCGCAGTGGCAGAAGGAGAGATTGATAATTCCATGGAGGCCCTCCGCGACACAATTGAACGGAGAGTCAACCTTTTTGGAGTGGCGGAGCCGGTGGTTCAGGTACAACACGGCAGTGTCGTGTCCGGCGGCGGGGAACAGCTTATTGTAGATTTGCCGGGAGTTACCGATGTTCAAAAAGCCGTAGAAATGATAGGTCAGACTCCGCTTCTCGAATTTAAAACAGAAGCTCCGGCCGGTACCCCGATTAAAGTCAAAGCAAATGCCGACGGTCAAGTCGACCTCGGGAGCATAGACCTGACGCAGGCACAATACGTATCTACGGAGCTGACCGGCCGTTATTTAGATAGAGCGATGTTGGAATTTGAGCCGACTACCCGCGAGCCAATAATCAGTCTACAGTTTGATGAAGAGGGCGCGAAATTGTTTGCGCAAATTACAAAAGAGAATGCGGGTAAAACAATTGCTATATTTTTGGATGGTGCGCCAATTTCTGTTCCAGGGGTAGGCGAAGAATACAAAGATACCGGAATTACAGGTGGCCAGGCATTTATTTCAGGGCAATTCACGCCCGTGGAAGCGAAGCAGCTTGTGGGCCGGCTTAACTCCGGAGCTCTACCTGTGCCGGTTAAGCTCTTGTCCACGCAGACTATCGGACCTATCTTGGGCGACAGCGCCGTACAAGCGGGAGTCAGGGCGACAATTATAGGATTTTTGATAGTGGCTGTACTTCTCATTTTATGGTATCGCTTGCCGGGTTTGGTGGCCGCCGTTTCACTTTCCATTTTTGTAATTCTCATGCTGGCGCTCTTTAAGCTCATACCGGTCACACTCACAGCCGCGGGTGTTGCCGGCTTCATCATCTCCATCGGCATCGCCGTAGACGCGAACGTTCTAGTCTTTGAACGGATGAAAGAAGAGATGCGAGAGGGGTCCAACATTCGAGGCGCGACCTCGGCCGGGTTTACGCGCGCATGGGACTCGATTCGCGATTCCAATATATCCGGATTGCTTACGGCGATAATCCTGTTTTGGTTCGGCACTTCGCTCATTCAGGGCTTTGCGCTTACTTTGGGCATCGGTATCCTCACGTCTCTTTTCTGCGCGATTACCGTCATGCAAATATTAATGAGGGCATTGTCATTTACGGGAGAAGGCAAGGTCGCCCGGTTCTTTTTTGGAAGCGGTTTTACCAAATAATATATGTTTATCCTAAAGTACAAAAAAATATTTCTAAGTATATCGGCCGCACTGGTAGCTGTATCCCTGATTTTCATTTTCACTTTCGGTATTACCGTGGGGTTGGATTTCAGAGGCGGTACTCTGATGGAAGTGGCATATAACACATCCGAAAGGCCATCACAGGAATTACTAAATCCCAAATTGGAATCCTTGGACCTGGGGAATGTTCTTCTTCAGCCGACCGGCGAAAAAGGATATATCATTAAAACGAGGTCTTTGACCAGTGAAGAGCACCAGAAGGTGCTTGAGATATTAAGCGGCGGTGAGGATAATCCCGTAACCGAAGTTTCTTATAATTCCGTCGGCCCCGCGGTCGGCAGGGAACTGACCCGAAAGGCCATCGTGTCCATGGTTCTCGTTTCACTTACTATAATTTGTTTCATAGCTTTCGCATTCAGAAAAGTTTCCAAATCCTCCACGACTGCCGCGAATCACGGCGTACCTTCTTGGAAGTACGGTATCATTTCCATAATAACTCTTTTGCACGATGTCATTATTCCTACCGGAATCTTTGCGCTGCTCTCTCAATATCGTGGCGCGGAATTGGATACGCTTTTCGTAGTGGCGGTTCTTACGATTCTCGGCCTGTCACTGTCGGACACTATAGTTATCTTTGATCGGGTCCGGGAAAATATCCGCAAAAACAACGAAGAAAATACAAAGCTTGGGTTTAAAGAAATCGTAGGCAAGAGTCTCGAGCAATCATTTATGCGGTCTCTCGCGACCTCTCTTGCCGTTACCCTGGTGCTTTTGGTTATATGGCTCACGGGCCCTGTATCGACGCGCTACTTTGCGTTAATGTTGACCGCCGGCATGTTTTTCGGCACATACTCCTCGCTATTTTTAGCTTCGCCTATGTTGGTTTTGGCGGAAGAATGGCAGGGTAAAAAAAGCTAATTTGTGTTATAATGTATAGCGTATTATTATTTAATCTTTTTAACTTATGAAATATATATTGATAGCTGTCGGATTGGTGGTGGTGTGGGCTGTGTATGCCTTCAATCGCTTTGTGTCTTTGCGTAATCGGGCGGAGGAAGCCTGGGCCGACATTGAAGTACAGCTTAAGAGGAGATATGACCTTATCCCGAATTTGGTAAATACCGTAAAGGGGTACGCTACTCACGAATCCGCAACTTTTGAAAATGTAACTAAGGCGCGAACCGCAGCCATGGGCGCATCCGGACCCACTCCCGCACATGCGGAGGCGGAAAATATGCTCACCGGCGCACTTAAATCCATATTCGCGCTAGCGGAAGCATATCCGGACCTCAAGGCAAATCAAAATTTCCTCGCGCTTCAAAATGAATTGTCCGATACGGAAAATAAAATTCAGGCCGCGCGCCGGTTTTATAATTCAAACGTGCGCGACCTCAATACCGGCATACAAAGTTTCCCTGGCAATATCATTGCGGGTATGTTCCGATTTTCCCAGAAAGAATTTTTCGACTTGGCGGACGATGACGCCGCCCAGAAGAACGTCGAGGTAAAATTCTAGTACTCTTATTTTTACTAATACTATGATAACACCAGAACTAGAGGCATATGTTCAAGGTGAACTAGGCAGGGGGGCATCCAAAGAATCCATCCGTGAAAATCTACTGAAGAACGGTTGGGCCGCAGAAGACGTGGAGCAAGTTTTTATGGCTACCTCTCCGTCCTTTGTACCGCCGGTTGTTTCTCCGGTACACCCAGCGCCTGTGCAGGCAAACGTTTCCGGAATTGAGGTCAAACCGCAGGGGAGGCATAAAAAAACCATGATGGTTGTAGCGGTAGCGTTGATACTGTTTTTTGCCGCCGGAGGTGCTTATGCTTACTATTCCGGATTTTTCTTGTCGCTTCCGATCCTTGCCGCGCAATCCATGGCTCAGGCTCGCGACGCCAAAACGGCCAGCTACGACATCACTGTCAGTGTGGATTTTTCTGAATTAAAAGACTCTGGTCTTGGCCTTGGGGATATGTTTGGTGCGGGCTTTACTTCCAAGCAGTTTGGCATAACCGTCAAAGGTCAATATGATGTATCTGACCCGGATAATTTTAAGAACAGTTTGGTGGTTTCCTTTCTGACGGGTTCTTTCGTACCGGAATTTGAGCTTCGAATACTAGAGGACACTTTATACGGGAAGCTTTCAAAGATGCCGGCTCTTGGCTTTTTTACCATGCTTTCTTCAATCGAGAACAAATGGTTCTCGGTCGAGTACAAGACGGATGACGGTCAAATGGCCAATAATCCGGCAACAGCTATCGTAGGCATAGATACGAGTACTATGAATCGGCTTACCGATGATCAAAAAGAACGCATATATGAGATGGCGCGTGAGGCAAGTTTTATAAAAATCGTTAAAAAACTTCCCCCGGAAACTGTGACCGGCGAGTCGGCCTACCACTTTACATTCATTCTTGACCGGGAAGGTATTTCTGATTACCTTCAATTACTTAAGGAATACGTGAATTCGGTAGGAATAGATGATTCTGCACTTTCTGTTTTCGACCCCACCTCTTTTGATAAACAACTCGATTCGCTTAGGGATTTTACGGGTGAGATATGGATAGGTCGTTCCGACAAGCTACCGCGTAAGCTATCTATGAATTTTGGCATCCAATCGGATGAAACGGAGAGTGGCATGATTAAAATAAAAACAGTTAGCGTTTTCGACAACTGGAACGAGCCGGTTACCATCGAGGTGCCGACGGAAAGCGTACCGTTCGAGCAATTATTGTCGGAAATGATGTCGGGAGCATTGGATTCATTCGAGGACGACACCTCAAGTATTCCCGAGTAAAAAATTAAAATTGCCCGTAATTATGCTATAATCAAGCATTATGGCCACTTTATATACCCAACAATCCAAAAACATCACTAAAACATGGCTTTTGATGTCCGTATTTTTTGCCGTAGTCATCGGTTTCGGTTGGTTTTTCAGCTATTATTACGGCAATCCCAGCATCCTATATTTTTTTATTGCGTTCAGTATAGTCATGAACGTCGTTTCTTATTGGTTCTCGGATAGGATAGTTCTCAGGCTTTCGGGAGCCAAGCCGGCGACCAGAGAAGCAAATTTTGACCTCTACACGACAGTGGAGAATTTATCCATTACCGCGGGTCTCCCTATGCCGAAACTCTATATCATAAACGATCCCGCGCCAAACGCTTTCGCGACCGGTCGGAACAAAGAACACGCGGTCGTGGCCGTGACTACGGGACTAATGGCGATTTTAAATAAAACAGAACTCGAAGGGGTCATCGGCCATGAACTTTCGCACATAGGCAACCGAGATATGCTCTTGTCTACCGTGGTGGTCGTGCTCGTGGGCTTTATAACCATTATCGCGGATGTTTTTACCCGAAGCCTTATATTCGGGGGGCACCGCGACAACGACAACAAAGGCGCGGGCATACTTATGCTCGTAGGCGTAGTGCTTTCTATTCTCGCTCCCATATTCGCAGTCTTGATTCAACTGGCAATCTCGAGGAAGCGCGAATTCTTGGCGGACGCTTCCGGCGCGCTTCTGACCC
>JALYJR010000014.1 GCA_030775165.1 bacterium
CCCAGTCATTCCGCGCATAACTTGCGTTGTGCACAGAACCTTAGGACCGTTATAGTTACGGCCGACATTCACCAGGGCTTACAACACTCACCATAAATATTGCTACTCACAACGGCGTTGTTTGACCTTCTGGCATTGGTCAGGTGTCACCCCCTATACATCCTCTTGCGAGTTCGCAGGGAGCTGTGTTTTTGGTAAACAGTTGGCAGGAATACTTTCGCTGCGGCCCTCTGAATTAACAGAGGGCAAGCCTTATCCCGAAGTTACGGCTGATTTTTTGCCGAGTTCCTTGGGGACCACTCACTCGTTCGTCTTGGTCTACTCGACCTGATCACCTGTGTCGGTTTGCGGTACGGATCCTATATTTATAAGTTTAGAGATTTTTCTTGGAAGCGTGCTTTGTATTATCGCCCCAGGCCGTAGCCTGAAACTTTTCATATCCCTTTCGCTCGCCATTTAAGGCAGCACACGGATTTTCCTATGCCGCGCAATCAGAATACAAACCTGAAATCCAATAATCGGCAATACATACTACACTCCGTCCTCCCATCACTAAATACAGAAGTCAGGGAATATTAACCCTGTGTCCATCGAGTACGGCTTTCGCCATTCCCTTAGGCCCGACTAACCCTTGGCTGATTGACATTACCAAGGAAACCTTGATCTTTCGACGTGATGCGTTCTCAGCATCATTGCGGTTACTTGTGCCAACATTTTTGCTTCCACACACTCCAGAGGCCCTCACGGGTCCTCCTTCACAGCAGAGTGGAACACTCTCCTACCACTCCATACATTCCGAAGAATCTATGAAGTCCTCAAATTCGGTAATATACTTAGCCCCAATTATTTTCGACGCAGAATCTCTAGATGAGTGAGCTGTTACGCTATCTTTAAAGGGTGGCTGCTTCTAAGCCAACCTCCTCATTGTTAAAGAAACTCCACCTTCTTGTTTTACACTTAGTATATATTTAGGGACCTTATTTAGAGATCCGGGCTGTTTCCCTTTTGGCCGATGGAGCTTCGCCCCCATGGCCTAACTGCCGCATTCTGGCTTCTGGTATTCGGAGTTTGATAGGTTTCGCGAGATTGCTCCCTGTCGAAACCTTCCAGTGCTCTACCCCCAGAAGAAACACGCGACGCTAGCCCTAAAGCTATTTCGGAGAGAACCAGCTATTACCAGGTTCGATTAGCTTTTCACTCCTTACCACAAGTCATCCGAAGACGTTGTACGATCTACCGGTTCGGTCCTCCATAGATCTTTCGACCTACTTCAACCTGCTCATGGCAAGCTCACCTGGCTTCGGGTCTTATGCATACTACCAATTACGCGCTATTAACACTCGGTTTCCCTAAGGCTCTGTGGTTTTAGCCCACTTCGCCGAGCAGCATGCATAAACTCGTTGGCTCATTCTTCAATAGGCACGCCGTTCCGGAGATAAATCCCCGGTTCGACTCCTTGTAGACATACGGTTTCAGGTCTATTTCACCGCCCTAATCGGGCTGCTTTTCACCTTTCCCTCACGGTACTAGTTCACTATCGATCTAAAAGTATATTTAGCCTTGCCAGTTAGTTCTGGCGGATTCCCCCCGGCCATTCATGTCCTGGGGTACTCAAGAGTAACAACAAAAGAGTTGTATTGTTTTCGTCCACGGGACTATCACCCTCTATGGTTTTGCTTTCCAGCAAATTAAACTAACAATTCAATTTTTGACTCCTCTAGTAAACTACGTTGTTATCTTACAACCCCAAGCAACATCATTCACCGGACAATAAATTATCCCGTGAAAATGGTGCTTGGTTTGGGCTTCTTCCCTTTCGCTCGCCGCTACTTAGGAAATACATATTTGCTTCTTTTCCACCTGGTACTGAGATGTTTCACTTCCCAGGGTGCGCTCTTCAAGCTTACGCCTGAAGTTATCTCGGGTTACGAGATAGGGTTTCCCCATTCGGAAATCTCCGGATCAAAGGTTGCTACACACCTCCCCGAAGCTTATCGCAGCTACGCCACGTCCTTCATCGCTACTTTTAGTCTAGGCATCCACCGTACGCCCTTAAATTTCCTGTTAAGAAATTTAGAAATCACATTTACCCCGCCAACGGCGGGGATTCACAATTTATAGCCTGCGGTTCCCGACCGCTCGGTATGTACAGGCTCTCTGCCTAAGATGCGAAAAGACCCTAAGCATGCTGTGCGCATGCCGGATTATTTCATCCCGACAGATTTCTGTTTTCAAGTTGCGCAGTATATTTTCCAATAAAAAAACCGCCTTTCGGCGGCACAATTAAAACCGGATGGTCTTAAGGCCGCCTTGTTGTGCTGTTTTTAATGGTAATCATACTGATTGAAAGAGTATAACCGAAAGCAAAAAGGATGTCAAATAACGACATCCTTCTTAGGCTCCACCCTTATTCTGTAAGGGTTTTTACTCCGCCCAACCCACAAATCTGAAGGTTTTTAACAGGTTTTCCAGTGCGGCTATATCCGTCCCGCCAAACTGATAACCTACTGCGCCCCGCTTGAACCAATAATATCGTGCCCCCGCATATTCATAAACTTTGAATGTGGTCTCGCCGATTTTCTGGTCTTTAATATACGTATATTTTGGAATACTATACTTCTCATGCCATGAAGCGTCTACTGTGTACGAAAGGGATCCGGTAGGTAAAGAAATTGTAGTGTAAGGACCAGTCGCGGATTGTTCTTCTTGTGGAATAAATCCTTTCGGCAATTCCATTGTTATTCCGTGATTGCTGTAAGTGTACGTCGTGCTTGTACTTGCCTGTGATTGCCCTATCGTGACAGGAATATAAATAAATTTATCTAAGTCACGCCTGTCAGAAGGGTTGTCGTTTGCTATCTGGATATATCCGGGACCTGTAGGAAGTCCGGTGAGGTCTATGCTTCCTGAAAACGAAACGGGTTCGACTGTCATCCAATCGGTGGTCGCCATAGCATTACCCCTCTTCAGCACTTTTTTATTTTCATCTAATATGTTTATTCCAATATTACCCTCAAAAAAATACGCGTTCTTGACGGAGCCCGTAAAATTCAAAATTCCGGAAACTGTATCGCCAGGTTTTACTGAAAAATTTATCAGGTCGTCCTTATTGCCTTCAATGTCGAGTTCTGGAGATATATCTTCCGGAGATACAATCTCGTATGAAAGTTTACCCTGTTTAAAGTGGTGATACCAATCATACAAAAAAGCTACGCCGACTCCCGCCAAAAAAACCATGATAAGAATTGCAACGGATACTGACACATGACCTTGATCGTTCTTTTTCATGCCTCCAGTATATATCTTTCCGTAAAAATAAACAAAAAAGCCTCGTTTGACGAAGCTTTTTTGTTAGAAACTAGAACCTAGCCCCTAGAACCTGATCGATTATCTTTCAGATACTTCTTCTCCGAGCTTGGAGAGCAAGCGAGAAGCGTGCTCTCTACCGCCCAATCCGAAAGCCAGCGCGCCGCCCAATGCGAGCATCGCGATGATGCCAGAGAACAGTATGCTCATGTATGCTCCGAGTCCGAGCTTGCCCAATGCAATGATAAAAGCAAAAACCCAGACCGAATACTTGGCAACTGTGCCCAACATGTTTGCAGCTTTCAAATTCATGGATTTGCCCGCAGCGAGAACTGCTTTGCCCAACGCGTCGGATACTACTGCCGCGATGATAAGCACAAACGCTGCGATGATGACCTGAGGCAGGTAGCCCAACACATCATTCCTCAAGAAGGAAGATACGTCATATAGGCCCACGAGGTTAAGCGAAGGCAGGAGGAATACAATGATGACAAACCAGCGTACGACTTCTCCTACAAAATGACCCGTATTCAGATTCATTCCAGCGCGGCGGAGAAAACTGTCCGCTCCTACGGAAGCAAAAAGACTGTCGATCTTCAAGCTATGGAAGACCTGCTCAATAGCCTTGGAGATTAAAGACCCCAAGAACCAGCCGATAATAAAGAACACGATTGCCAAAATGAGCTTCGGCGTAAACTGCACGAAACTCCACCATAGGCTCTGGAGAGATTGAGTGAAAACGTCGCTCCAAGTAACCCAAATATTGTCTGACATGATTAATTATATGCTAATTATTAATACTTTCTAAGTTTCGACCTTATAAAGTTCTGTCCTTATATTATATCAATAAACGATGAGTGGGGGCAAAAAGTTATCCACTTATGCTATATGGACTTTTTAAGCCTTTTTTAGGATTTGGGCGGATAACTCCCTGGATTGCAAAACCACTTCGTGAGGAAAATCCAAGATATCCCGCACCAGCTTGTCATACATATCCAACCGATACAAGAATTCTTTGGTATCAAAAACCACATAAGTAAGTTCCCCGCCAATCTCGGCCTCTATCTTTTTAATACCCTCTTCTATTTTGCCGCGCTTGAGTCGGTCTCCCACTATAAGAAGGTCCGCGCGGCTATCCCGGCTCTTAATAAATATGCCCGAGATAATAAAGAGCCTAATCTTCCCGACTTTCTTAAAGTTATCCAGTATGGCTTCCGGACTTATAATATCCGAACCGATGAGCAGATTTTCAAATTCTCCCAGGTAGCCAAAAAAGGGATTGAGAGACCAGCCCGCGGCGCGCTTCTTAATGAAGCCTGCCGAAGAAAGCAAGTTGAGCTCTTTGCGTAATATGTCTTTATTGACCCTGCTCCTCTTAATCACTTCCGGAGCGGCAAAAGTCTTGCTCCTGTTTACCAAAAAAAGCCGCATAACCTTTACCCGCGCCGGATTGCCTAATATTTTGGCGAGAATTTCCATTCGCTTATTGTATAGTTTTTAAGAGAAAAAACAACTGCTGATTTAATAGGTTATCTCGGGAGTTATGGAGCAATTTGTTTTCACCCAACTAACGTCAAATTCTGAAAGTTCTCGTCGGACACCTTTGTAGATATAATATTCTTTTGGAGTAGTGTCACCCACGATCCCGGGCATACGATTTTGAATCCACTCTTCCGGACAAACACTTAGAAGTGATGCCACACTCACCTTTGCGAACGCGACTATGGATGTTCCGCCCGGTGGCGTATATGTAGCTTTGAGTTCCGCTGTTCCTGCGGAAAGTCCTTTTACTGAAGTTGTGCCGCCGCAACCACCTAGCACAGCACAATCAATGTGTCTTAATTCTGCAATAGTATTATTGCTTACTGACCATACTGCGTTTACTTTTATCGGTGCAGGCATCATTTGCGCACACGCCATGCCTTCTCGACACGGAAGCATTGATGGTTGATAATAGGCTTGTACTCTCGCCTCTCCACCTACCGTTAATGAAACACTCGAAGGTTCAATATACAAAGTTCCTTCGGTTGCCGTTAAGCTTC
>JALYJR010000015.1 GCA_030775165.1 bacterium
ATTTCGTACGGGATTCATGTCCTGCTAAGGTATAAAAGTTAGAAGTTTTAGTTTTAAAAACCCCTCCCATTCCGCGGCCACGCCTTCACCGCTGCCTCGGCCTATGTCCACGGCTAAAAACTCAAGCTCGTACGGTGAATTCTCCAGAAGCTCTAAAAATTTGTACACGGATCCAAACCCGCCTTCCGTCTTCAGGGTGATCAAGAGCCCGGCGCCGTCGGGCGTCGTCTCCACGGACAATACTTCCGAGCTTCCCCCGGAAAGCTCTCCGAGCTCTTCCAGAGAATCCAAAAATGGCACCACGTTCGAACTTTGCGCGAAATGGGTGTCGAGCGTAGCCATTTCCTCCTTGAGGTTTTCAAGCATGGCGTCGAGTGAGTTAAGTTCGTTCCGTTTAGCTTCCTCCTCGGACCATAGCCGAAGCGCCTCTGTCGCCGCCGTTTTATTGTCATTTATCTTTTGAAACAAGAAAAAAAATCCAAAACAAGCTGCCGCTAAAAACAGCGTCGAGACCAACACGGGCCATTTTTTAAATTTTTTAAATTTCCTTGAGTCGTTTTTCATACTAGGAAGGAATCAAGCTGAGGCTAAATTGTATGTCCGAACCCTTCACAAAATTGGAAATCGGCAACTCGACTTTTTTAAAAGAAACGTCTCCTTCAAGCGCCCGACGGAACTGATAAAGCCGCTCGCGTGACGGTGCCTCCCCTAAAATAATTATTTTGCGGCCACCAATGCCCTCTTTTTCGTAAATGAACTTGGTTATCTCTATGTCCGGCATTTTACGTATGGTTATTGCCTGGATGACACTCTTCGATATCAGGTACGGATTCTTTTCCGCACTTTCCACCAGTGCAAGTTTGCGGTCCAGGTCCTCGACGCTGGCGGCTAGATTCTGATCTGTTTGGGTCGGCGGTTGATTTTGTTGGACAAAAAGCTTCTGTTCTGCGATGTTAAGCTCCGAAGAAACGAGAAAGTACGTCGGCATAAGAGACACGGCCCCGACAGCTACGCAAAAACCCAGCGCAGCGATGAACACCGCCCCCAGGCGAAAATAAAAGTCTTTGACCTTTTTTTTCTTCTCTTGGTTTGGAATAAGATTTATCATATTTTAATCCCGGTTAATCGTAGTCAAAATCACCGAGCGCCAGCCCCAATGCCGCCGCAAAGGAAAGCGATTCTCGAAAACTTATTTTGGGCACATGTCGCCCCGTATTCATTATGTTCACCCAGACATTCGCCATCTCTACCGGTGTTTTCATGCTGATGGAAATATAATCCGCGAGCCCCGTCAAGTTAGCGTCGCCGCCGCAAAGGATAATCTTTTTTATCGGCGTTCGTGCCTGTCCTTCTTCATTGTTATGCGTATTCCAGTACAGAAAATGTTTCACTATCTCGTCACGGAGCACGGAAGCGCTGTTTAAAAGCACTGGAAAAATTTCTTTGTTTGGAGTGTTGCGCTTCAGGCCGTACTCTTCCTTCATTTTTTCCGCCTCTTCCGGCCCCACATTGAAACTTTTCTGTATTGCCTGATTGAGCGACACTCCGCCTATATCCAGCGTGGATGTAAAAACCACCACGCCGCGAGACACAATAAAAATACCGGTGCGAGTTTGTCCGAAGTCCACTATAAGGTAAGTTTCTTTATCGCCTTTTTTTATCACGGCGCGGGCTATAGCCTGAGCTTCCAGCTCAAGCGACTGCACGGAAATATAACAATTTCTAAAAACGGAAATGTAATTTTCTATGGTATTTCCCGAAGTAGCCGCGACCTCCACTTCAAGGCCACCGTCATCTTCGTGCACCAGATCGTAGTCAAAAACCGCTTCTTTAGAGGACATAGGCACATGCTCTTCGAGCGCGAGCTCTATACCCTCCCGCAGGTTCTTGAGTCCCGCCTTCTCGAGCCGTAACGGAAACAGGTAAACCTGCTCTTCCGGCAAAGAAACCCGCACAAATTTAATATCTTCTTCTTCGCGAAGCGCATGCAGCATTTCTTCGAGCCGAGGCAAATTTTTTATCTTACCCGAAACGATTATGCCGGGCGGAATCTTACGCTCGCCGAAATGTCCGACCTTAATACCGTCTCGGGTGGGCAGCAACTGCACAAATTTGAGCGATTGATCCGAAATATCCAGGCCGTAGGACGGGGCCATCAGAAATGCGGGCGGCGGAAAATAACGGGACAAAAATCTTTTGAACTCGTTATCAAGCATAAGGGTATTATACGATATCCGCGGCTCAGACGCTACGATTTGACGGACAAATTTTTACGATCTAAATATCTCTGTAGTATAAGCGCGGCGGCGCTGGCGTCCACTCTGCTTTTGGGGCCATGAAACTTGCGCGCTTCCACGGAAGTCAGGAATTCTTTTTCTTTGAAAACAGGTATCCCGAATTTTCCGAGGTCGGCGATAAAAACTTCTATCTCCTGAGCGATAGCATTCGGCTGACCCTTGAAATCAAGCGACTCTCCTACCACGATGGTACCTATATTTTCCTTTTGGAATATATCCCGAAACTTCGAGAATACCTGATTGTCGTTGTTTAAAATTATTTTCGGAAATGCGAGCCTGCCACTCTCGTCCGAGACGGCAACTCCTATGCGTTTCTTCCCATAATCTATGCCCAAAAATCTGCTCTGAGACATCCGCTTTATAGTGCGTCTACCGCATCATCCGCGAGTTCTTCGGCATCTTTGGCAAGATCTTGCGCCTTGTCATAATTTTCGTCGTCAAATTCGTTCTCAGCATCCGCCAATTTGTCCTCGGCCTCTTCCAGCAAATCTTCGGCGTCACCAACATCCTTGCCGTCATCGTCCGCCTCTTCGATTTCATCCTGTGCGTTTTCGATGGCTTGCTCGGCGTCTTCTATTGCATTTTCCGCGGCAGCTTCTTCGTTATCTTCGTCGCCTATGGCGTCCACGGCATCACGAGCTAGGTCTGATGCCTCTTCTGCAAGGTCTCCCGCCTCATCGTAGTTTTCATTGTCGAATTCTTCTTCAGCTTTTTCCAATGTGTCGTTGGCTTTATCCAGAAGTTTTTCCGCTTCTTCGGTATCTTCTCCGTCATCATCCGCGTTATCGATTTTTTGTTCTGCCAGTTCTATGTCGTTCTTCGCTTCGTCAATCATATTATCGGTCTCCTCCTCGTCGCCTTCTCCGCCGGCATCCTCAAACGCGTCTTCGGCATCTTTAAAAGCATCGTCCGCATATTCGTACGCTTTGGCATAATCTTTATCCGCAAAGAAGGCCCGCATGGCATCCAGCATATTTTCTTCCGCGTCTACATAACTTTCTTTGGCCGAGACTTCGTCTCCTTCGCCCTCGTCTATCTGGTCATCGGCTTCGTCCATCATATCGAAGGCTTCCTGTATTCGGGTTTCAGCTTTTTGACGGTCTCCGACAGAAGGTACCGCCGGAGCAGGTTTTGGAGTTACTACCGGAGGATTCGTGTTTACCGGAGTCACAAGCGCGATATATTTCGCGCGAGATTTTGAGCCAAAGTGCCCGTCACCCCCAAGTCCGTTGGCGGCCTGCCATTTTATTACCGCTTCTTTGGTTAGCTCGCCAAAAGTGTCGCTTTCTTTGCCTTTAGATCCGGAACCTGCGTCCGAGACCGTATATCCGGAATTATTCAAATGTTGCTGGAGACAGCGCACATCCTCGCCTTTTGCCCCCTCTTTGAGGTCGCGGGTAAAATCACACTTGGCCGCCTGAGCCGGCAAAGCCAAAACGAATAAAGTAGCTAAAAATAAAATCTTAAATATTTTGAACTTCATATTTTATAGGTTAAATTGATAAATTAAACTCTCCCTTCAAATATTATAGCACTTATTTTATAGTCAGCGCCTTGATGTGCTCTTTACTTATTTAATGCGGGCAGTTTGATGCGCGGTTGGAACCGAATTGTTGGGGAACAAGGATAAAATTGAAAATTAATTTGCAACCCCTTTTTCTGCTCTTCGCTCGTTAAAGTAGTTCCTGCATTGTGTTTCTATTTCTTGACCAACCGTATCACTCACAGTTCTATTTTTTTTAGGATCAAGTAGTCGTTCGTAGGCTTTGGCTACAGAATCCTCAGCACCTTCTGGTAAATTATCTTTCGCAAGGATTCCTATCAAATTAAATTTATTGCCAACGATATTCCCCGTCACCTCTCCTTTTGCTACGCACTCAATTTTCTGATTACCAATAATAATATTTAAGGGTACATCAATTTGATAATTAAGATTTCTCTCTGCGAGACCATCCGGAAGAAACCATCCAGTGGTAGTTGAATTTTGCGGTATACCAATAACAATTTGTATATTAGGTTCGCTTTCTTCGCGCGGTACTGACATGGTGTATACCCATTTAACTTCTGGTTTTGTTTCTTTTCTTAGTACATCCATGCCACTTTCTTGTGCTTTCATAGTACTTTATAAATTAAGTTTATTAATGATTTTATTATATTATTTAAGTGTCGAACTGTCAAAAGTGCGACATTTTTTAAATTGTATTTTATTTGCGGAGGCGGTGAGATTCGAACTCACGGTGCCTTGCGGCACTCTTGTTTTCAAGACAAGTGCGATAGACCTCTCTGCCACGCCTCCCTTGTAATTGACTAGCCCAGTATATCTGTTCTGGATTTTTTCTCAAGCTTGCGACTTAACCAACTTTTTTTCAAAAAATGTTCTTCGTAATGACAATTGGGGCATAAAATTTTCAAATTTTCAATCCGATTGTCTCTTCTGTTTCTATTCTTATGGTGCACATGCAATATCTCTTTTTTCCCATAACTACACCGCTCGCATTGCTCTTTCCTAATTTCAAACAACCTTAGTTTTAAAATTCTAAACGTTTGAGCTTTGTCTCTTGGCCTACCGATTTTATATTTTACGCCAATCCGATTTTTATTAGAACAAATTCTACTGCAAGTTTTCTTATTTAATCCGGCTAAAATCAATTTCCCGCAAATTATACACGGTCTTTCTTTTCTGGAGGAAACTCCGTAGCAATTGGTACTGCAAAACACTTTTCCTTTATTTTTTTCTATCTCCGCTGGCCGCCTGTAAATGAGAGTTCCACAAATTAGACAGTTAGTATTCGGTTTTCTTTTATACCGCTCACTCACCCGTCCAGTATACCACAAACTGTTTTAAAATGACAGTTTATTTACTCCAAGCCGACTTCCATGCCTGCCCGAAATCTTCGCTGACCTCCGCCCAACTCTTCTTGGCGACACGAAAAATGTAAAATATTTCCAAAATCGCGACGGTGTTTAAGATGAGCAATACTACAAACCATTTTTTTTGATTGTTCTTGACCGCGAGCCATACGCTGTAAACTTTCCAAGGTATGGTCCAGAGGGTCAATAATATCAAAACCACATTCAATGTTACGGGATTCATGCGCAAACTATACCAAAAAAGACCCGCTTTTGCCATATCGGGATTATTTTCGTATTTTTCTTTGATTTTGATTGTTCGCGGGAGTATAATTAATGTATGGAAAATCAATCTGTTGAAAAAATGACTTGGTCGGCTTTGGAATACGAAGACAAGGAACGAAGCCGCGACTGGTTTTGGGCACTCGGAGTCATAGTCGTGACCGGTTCCATCGCCTCTATTATTTTTGAAAATTATTTTTTTGCAGCCCTGCTCATTTTGGGCGGGATTCTGCTCGGGTTCTTCGCAGTAAAAAAACCGGAGATTGTTACCTACGAACTGAGCAAGGATGGCTTCCGGGCTAAAAATCGCTTGTATACATATGAGAGCATCAAGGCCTTTTGGGTCCAGGCGGATTTTTCACCGGAGCCGGTATTGCGCCCGATGCTCTTCATCCACTCGGAGCGAGCTTTTATGCCGGTCATCGCAATCCATATCCCTATCGAAATAGCCGAGGACATCCATACTGTTTTTTCTTCCTATGACATACCAGAAGTGGAGATGAAGGAACACCCTTCCGAAAAAATAATGGAAGCGCTTGGGTTTTAAATAGACTTTTTGTTAAAAACTGCTAATCTAGAAAGACTGCTCCCGTCGTTCAATGGATAGGATGCGACCTTGCGGAGGTTGTGATGTAGGTTCGATTCCTACCGGGAGCACAGCGTAAAGAAAAATCTGCACTTCTGCAGATTTTTTAGCTGTGCTAGCCGGAAGCATGTTTTGTTAGTAAACAAAACAGCCGAGGCAGGGTCGTGAAAATTTTGTTTTGGCGAAAACAAAATTATTCCTGACCACAAAGGGCCAACCACTATTTTTTATATTAAATTGTTATTAACATTTTACCTTGACTTTTAAAAATAAGGTGATATAATGCGCGGTGGACTCAACTGGTTCATCACAACGTCAACGCAAAGGAGGAATAATAAGTTTCGTCTGAGTACTCATATCTTACCCACCGCCATCGACGCGTTCGTCGATGCGCAAGTTCAACCACGGCAGTACAACAGGAGGATTCGATGAAACGTACGATTTTTTCCCTTCTCTCTCTCTTCGTCATCGTCATGCTGACCGTCCCGGTCAGCGCACAGAAGAAGTATCTCGTTCTCGGCGGCGATCCGCAGGAGCTGGGACTTCAGCCGATTCCCGGCGTTGAAGAGGTCTTCGTCAGCAACGAGGACCTGTGCGACTCCGGCTGGGGCACGGGTTCTGGCAAGAAAGTCTCAGGCTGCTATCGCAAGGGCATCGCGGCGATCCGCAACATCAAAACGCGGATCATCGTCGCCATCTACTTCTGCGGCAACCGACCGTCCGACCAGCACATCGGCATCGGAAAAGCCGTTCCGCGCGAAGTGGTTGAGAAAGAGGTTGCACGGTACCTCACCGACCCCAACGCAGCGACCAAAGAAGATGTCGGCCGTCTGCATGTGGCCATCGAAGAGATTTCGTCGAAGCTCGACAATCTCGCGACGAAGGATGACGTGCTCAAGGCCATCAATGCCGTCAAGGGTCGTCCGCTCTGCGGCGAATCCTGGCGTACGGGACGCCGGTGGGGTTGCGCCGCAGTTGTCGTGATTGTCGTGGGAGGAACCGTCGCCCTTTTGAGCGACGACGATGATTCGGGCGAGCAAGTCACCACGCTTCCGCCGTCTCCGCTTCGTGGACCGTCGACGCTGGCCATGGTCCGCCAACCGGTCATGCGAACGGCTCCCGGCGCCATGAAAGGCGGAATGACGCTGATTCGCTGGTAACATCGCAGGAGTGCAGGCACCTTTAAGGACCGGTACTCCTGCACTCTCTAAAGTTATGAAATAAAAATGCCGATGGTACGGCTGTAATCTCGGAAAATCATTTCATACATTTAGAGAGTGCTATGTTGACGATACATTGACATTTGCACTAAGATATGTTAGACTAATGGAATTACTATAAGATTTATTAATTTTTTTAATTAACGCCCAAAAGGCATTATAGAATATGAATAAAATAAAGATTTCGGCATTGAGCATCTTCGTCCTTTTGGGCCTCTTTGCAACGCCTGCAACGTCGAACGTAGCTCGTGCAGCATATGCGGTGCCAGAATGCGATACAGCCACTTTGAACGGCTATATTGACACCGACGACTATACTGAAGTTTGGTTTGAATGGGGTGAAGGCAGTTCTCTTAATAATAACACTAATCGCCAACCGTTCTCTTCTAACAGCAACTTCAGCGCTAGAATAAACGACCTAAAGGAAGACACTTTCTATTCTTTTAGGGCTATGTCTACTCGTTCCACCGGCGCAACACTTAATTTTAGAACCGATGACTGCGGTGGTGGTGGCGGTGAACCTCCTGTTACCATAGTAAACTTTGAATTCACGGTGAAGAACAGCTGCGACTCTAGACCCATCCAGGGCGCAGATGTTCATATTGGTCAAAACTTCGGCAACGGTCAGGACCGAACGACTGACGGTAACGGATTTTCAAACTTTGGCGTAAATTCCAACACCAATATAAGCTGGAATGTGTCCACTGCTGGTTACTCCTCCAAGTCCGGTAGCTCTAACTCCGGCAATAATGGTAATATGACAAATGTATCTCTAACCCCTACCGGTGGATGCAATCAGCCCCCTCAGGATGTAGCCGCAAAAGGATACTTGGACGAAGCCTCCTGCTCAGTTATTAAGGGCTGGGCTTTCGGAAAAAATTATGCGACCGTCAGCGTTGAACTCACCGATGGAACAAATACGGTGACTACACGAGCTGACCAGAACAGGCAAGATGTCGGCGATGCTTACCCCGATGCCGGCGATTGGCACGGATTCAGCATATCCACACCAAGTATATTTAAAGATTCCTCTTCTCATTCTATACGTGCATATGCCATAGACACCAACGGCGCAAGAGTTCATTTAGGCACTTCTCCAAAGACACTAGGCCCCTGCCAAACGCAACCGCCCGTTCCTCCCACCGTTAATCTTACGGCTAATCCTTCTAGTATTACCCGAGGAGATAGCTCCACACTTTCGTGGACATCTGAGAGAGCAAACTCTTGCAGCGCTTCTTGGACCACAAGCACCGGTACTTCAGGTTCAAAGGTTGTTTCTCCTACGTCCACCACTACCTACAGCATCACATGTTTCGGCAACGGAGGACAAGCTACCGATACCGCAACGGTGACGGTGGTTTCGCAACCTCCTCAGACATGCCAAGATCCCAATGCTACCAACTACGGCGGTTCTCTGCCTTGCAGATATGTTCAGTCTCCCACCGTAAACCTCACTGCAAACCCTACAAACATACAGCAAGGTCAGAGCTCCACACTTTCATGGACATCGCAGAACACAACTTCCTGCAGCGCCAGCTGGACGACCAGCACTGGAACTTCCGGAAGTAGGTCTGTATCTCCGGGTTCAACCACGACCTACAGCATCACATGCTTTGGACCTGGCGGACAGGCTACTGACACTGAGACCGTGACCGTGACACAGATAGGTTCTCCAACAGTCAACCTCATCGCAAATCCTACAAACATACAGCAAGGTCAGAGCTCCACACTTTCGTGGACATCGCAGAACACAACTTCCTGCAGCGCCAGCTGGACGACCAGCACTGGAACTTCCGGCTCCAGAATAGTTGCTCCTGGCTCTACAACTACTTACAGTATTACGTGTTTCGGAAACGGTGGACAAGCCACCGATACCGCAGTGGTAACCGTAGGCACCGGCGGCCAGGCACCGACAGTCGACCTTAGAGCTGATGACACGAGCATAGATGAAGGAGACGAAACAGAACTTACCTGGACCTCCACCAACGCGGATTCTTGTTCTAGAACGGGAGGACGCAATGGATGGGAAGATAACAGCGTAAGCACAAGTGGAGATTTCGACACAGGAGACCTCAGCCGCGACACCACATACACAATCCGATGCGTCAACAATTTCGGTTCTGATACTGATTCTGTGACTGTCAGGGTTGACGATGATGATGACAACGACAGGACATGCACCGACCGAAATGCTACCAACTACGGAGCTAACGGGTCCTGCAGGTACGAGTCGGTTTGCCAAGACCCAACCTCCTTGAACTACCGCGGTTCCCTGCCTTGCCGATATGTCACTACGAACGCGCAGAGACCGACAGTAGTTCTATACGCAGACCAAACAAGCTTGGCATACAACGGCACAACCTTCGTACGCTGGAGCACCGTAGGCGCCACTTCCTGTGAAGCTTCCGGTGGATCCGTCGGCTGGGCAGGAACCAAAAGCATAGGCCCCGGTTCTTTCTTCACCGGCTCCCTGTCGTCTTCGAGAACTTATAACCTGACTTGTTACAACGCTTCCGGTTCGGACAGCGATTCGGTGACCGTATCGGTACGCCAGCCACCAACTACCGGAGGTCCAAGGCCGACACCGCCACCTGCAACTTCTCTGGTCTTGGTTACTTCTTCCATCGACCGCAACCAAGCCATATTGCCAACCTTAGACAACACCAGGCCACGTCCGGGCGATGAGATAACTTACACCGTAAACTACCAGAACATTGGTACCGGTGCGATAAGAAATCTTGTACTACGGTTGGACCTTCCATACGAAGTAGTGTACCTATACTCCACTCCAAGCAATCCGATAATGTCCGCGAATACGCTGATATTCAACCTGGGAACACTTCCGGCTAACGGCTCAGGCACGGTAACAGTACGGGTACGGGTACGCGAGGATGCACCTCCGGGAGCACTTCTAAACTTCCCTGCCATGCTCTCTTACATAGATCCTTCCGGTTTTCCTCAGACAGTAACCGCCAATGTATCGGCACAAGTATGGAACATGCAGCCGATAACAACAGTAGACGATAACGCCAACGTATTGGGCGCAGCGGCCTTCCTCTCCGGAGGATTCTGGCCAACGAGTTTGTTCGGATGGCTGCTCCTTATAATACTTATCTTGCTTCTGGTACTTTTGGCAAAGTATCTGATGGACGGAAGTCAGCCTTTTGAAAAAAGGACCACGACTACGACCATCCAGCATTAATAAAACTTAAATTAAAAAAGGCCCTCTGGAATTTATCCTGGGGGCCTTTTTTAATTCTTATTTATTTAACGAGTTTGGAAAGGCGGGATTTTTTACGGGCGGCATTGTTCTTCTTTATGATTCCCTTTTTTGCTCCCTTGTCTATCGCCTGAAATGCTCCGGAGAGGAGTTTGGCAGCGCCTGTTTTATCTGTCTTTGACAGTTTCTCGATTTTCTTAATAATTTCCTTCATGGCTTTCTTGCGAAGGTCGTTTTGACCCTTCTTGCGCAAGGAAACGCGGATAGCTTTTTTGGCTGATTTTGTGATTGGCATAGGTCAAATCTACCAGAAAAGCCGCCAAAACGCAACCTGCCTGCGCCCCGCCTGCGCGGGCAGGAGACAGGATATGATATGATTAATTTATGATTGGAAGCATACGGGGGAAAATAGGATTAAAAACAGATAAGTTTTTAATCGTTGAGACGGGCGGAATCGGATACAAGGTCAGTGTCTCCCCCGATGTCCTGTCGAGTACCCCTAAAACCGGAGGCGATATTTTCTTGTTTATTCATACGCATATACGCGAGGATGCTTTGGACTTATATGGATTTTTGAATTTGGAAGACCTTAATTTTTTTGAAATGCTGTTAAATGTTTCCGGAATTGGACCAAGGTCTGCCCTAGCCATCCTGGGAGTCGCGACTATAGAAACTTTACGCCGGGCTATAGGTACAGGAGATACAAGTTATCTCACTAAGATTTCCGGCATCGGCAGGAAAACGGCGGAAAAAATAGTAATAGAGCTCCGGGATAAAATCGCAAATGAAAATGTAAACGAAAAAGGCGGCGTGTCACTACAGGAGGAGCTCGACGCACTTGAAGCCTTAAAATCCCTGGGCTATTCTCAAAACGAAGCTCGGGATGCCCTGAAAAAAGTGCCCGCCGGCACGAATACCAATACCAAGATACGCGAGGCGCTAAAAATTTTAGGCGGCAAATAATCTATTTAGGAAAAAAATACTGCTCCACGCCCGCGGCGGTAAGACTGGCCATTTTCTTGTATGCCAGTTCGCGAGCGGATTTTTTTCTAAACTTTTTTTCATAAATATATCCGTATTCGACGAGCACTGAGCGCACAGAAGGCAAGAGCGTGCTGTTTGAGCCGAGAGCTATGAGGGACTGGTCAGCAACCAGTCCGCCTTTTTCCGGAGGAAAATTGCTCCCAGTATATTTTTTATCCAATTGCTCGAAAATATCGGCAGCCAAATCCTCGCTCTTTTCGCCATTTGGAAGCTCTGCGTCTGGGAAATATACGGTGAATCCCTCGTATTTGCCAATTGTCCATTTGTCTGGGCGCGGGTAATCGTTAAAATGGATGTGAATCACGGCGTCCATCTCCTTTTCATCCGCCCATTTATTGAAACCGTAGAGCCTGATGGCCACATCTTCGGTGGCATTGTTGTGCGGCGGACTGGTTTTCACGGTAAACTCTCCGCTTGCAACCTTGCTTTTTGTATAGGCTTTTGCGTTTTCCCTAAAAACCAAAATGTCTTCTTTGTTTTTGGAAAAGTAATCGGAGAATTCTTTTGTGTACCCTTTCTTGTCCCGGGAAATATAAACCTTGAATCTTTTGTCTTTTTTCAAAATGTCGTGGATCTTGCTCGCGAGAGCCAAGTTCATATCCGCTTCTTTGATATTCCCATACTGTGCGCCCCAAACCTCGTCGTCATGCCCGGGCACCAGTAAGATTTTGATGGGCCGCACGGTATCCGAAGCCGCCGTCACTTTAGAGAGCGGCGCCAGAAAACACATAGAGAATATAGAAAATATGAATAAAAGTCTTTTCATTATATGATTATATCATGCCGGAATTACCCGAAGTTGAAAATTTGCGCCTGGGCCTTGCGCGGACTATTGTGGGCCAAAAAATACTGCGCGCAGAGGTGCGCAAGGCCAAGCTGGTCTCCGGCTCCGGCAACCTGCGCCGGTCTTCCCGCCCAAAAAAGGAGGAATTTGAGAAAGGCATCACGGGCGAACGTTTTGTGTCCGTAGAACGCCGAGCAAAGAATCTGATCTTCAAATTAACCCGTGGCAAAATCATACTGGCTCACTTGAAAATGTCGGGGCAGTTCGCCTACTCGCCCTTCGAAGCCTTGGCGAAGAAGGGTAAAACAGTTATCGGCGGGCATCCCATAGAATTGTCCGAGCATGAGCTGCCAAATAAACACACTCATGTTATTTTTGAACTCGAGCGCGGCGCGCTGTATTACAATGACACGCGAATGTTCGGATATCTTCTGTACTACCCAAACATAAAGACGTTTGAATCCCGGAATCATTTCGGTCTGTATGGTTTGGAACCGTTGGCCCCAGGCTTTACTGCCAAATATTTTCACAATGCCCTGGAAAACAAAAAGGGCAAGATCAAAGCGGTATTGATGGAACAAAAAATCGTAACAGGCCTGGGAAATATATATGCGGACGAAAGTTTGTTCGAGGCCGGGGTGCGTCCGGACCGGAGCGCATCTTCCCTGTCGCTCGCGGAAACAGCCAAATTGCATAAGGCCATTATCCGAATATTGCGCAGAGCTGTAAAAGTGGGCGGTTCATCGGTGGCCACCTATCGCCTACTCGACGACACTCGCGGCAACTACGCGCGCGAGCACAAAGTGTACGGCAAGAAAGGAAAAGAGTGCCCGGAGTGCGGACACCTCTTAGAAAAAACTCTTATACAAACCCGCACGACTATTTTCTGTCCCGATTGCCAAAAGTGAAGAGTTTGTAATTTAGAATGTCTTACGAAGGCCGACGGGCTGAAGTCTAAGCAAAAATTCAGCAGAATTTTATGCGGGCATTATAAATTACAAACTCTGAACAATACTATCCCCAACGCCACAGAAACATTCAGGGATTCTTTTTTGCCATACATGGGAATCTCGGCTGTCACGTCGCACTTTTTTAAAACGCTTTTGGGGATACCGCTTACTTCTGTGCCTACAATAAATGCATTTTTGTTTTCCAATTTTATTTTTCGATAATCAACGGAATTCGGTGCCTGCTCGATGGCAATGATTTGAAACTTTTCCCGCCCCAAGCTACGCAAAAGAGCGGGCAGGCTTTTTTTAGATTCCCATTTTACGAACTCTTCCGCGCCGAGCGCGGATTTCGCCAAGTCTTTCCTTTTACGGCCAAATCTATCCAGCGGCGCGGGAGTATAGCCGACTAAATAGATTTTATCTACCCCCGCTGCGTCAGCAGTGCGAAACATAGCGCCGACATTTTCCACGCTACGAATATTGTGCAGTATTAAAATGTTTTCCCTAGGCTGTAGCTCTATGGGTGGAGCTTTTTTCATAAACTTTTTACTTTCTCCAATGCGCGGGGTAATTTCTTGAATGTTTCCGTGAACATCGCCATGTTCTCATTGCCGCGAAGGGCCGCCGCCGGGTGGAGCATGGGCAGGACAAAATAATTCCCCGCCTTGAAAAGTTTACCTTGGTCGCGAGTAATTTTGGCAACAGGCAGGAAATAATTCATGGAAAATCTTCCCAGTGGCACGATTATTTTCGGATTCAATATCTCTATCTGCCGAGCGAGATATGGCTTATAGCTTTGGATTTCTTCGGGGGTCGGGTCGCGGTTCTCCTGCGGCCGTCGCTTGACGATATTGGTTATGTAAACGTCTTCTTCCTGCCAACCCAATTCGCGTATGTGCTTGCGCAGAAGCTGTCCCGCCCGCCCGACAAAAGGCCGTTTCTCGCGGTCCTCGTTCATGCCCGGCGCCTCGCCGATGAATAACACACGACAATCGGGGCTGCCTTCGCCAAACACCAGATTTGCCTCCCGAAGCGGCAAGCTCGTGTCCCCCGCCATTTCTTCTGCCAGTTTTTTCAATTCAGTGTCCTTGTCCATCCCGTTAGAAATTAAGCTTATAATACACTCTCCTGTTAGCTTGACGGAAATCTAAGGATTTCCTATTTCTAACGGGATCCATTTGTTAATTATACTACGGCAGGAAATTTTTGCCCCGCATGTTTTTATGATAGGCGATGGCAAAGCGGTGCGCCTCGCTGTTGCCAAGTAGTATCTCCGCCTCGTATTTGCGCGATAGTACGCGGTCTCCGCTGATAGCTTTAGGGCGGTGACGCTCATCCTTCACGACGGACACTACGGGTATGTTTATCCCCGCCTTGTCCAAAACTTTCCGCGCCGCATTTATCTGCGCGGTACTGCCATCGACAACTATGAGGTCGGGGTAGCGCCACTCGCTATGCCCTAGCCTTCGCTCGAGCACTTCCACAAGCGCCCCCGTATCATTCGCGTCTTTCTGTGTCTTTATTTTAAATTTTCTGTACTCATTTTTAGCAGCCTCGCCATTTAGAATCACCGTCATGACACCGACCATGTTTTTACCGCCCATGTGCGCTATGTCGTAAGCTTCCACGCGAAAGGATGAAGGGTCGCGCACAGGATTATTTTTTAAAAGAGCCACATCGTTGATGTGTTCCAGCGCAAAAATCTGCCGCTTAATCTCGCCGGCTTTTTCGAATTCCCGCGCCTTGGCATAAGCTTTCATTTCTTTTTTCAAATCCCTTAATATCTGCTTTTTCTTGCCGGAGAAAAATAGTTTTATGTTCTTTATATTTTGTTTGTATAATTTCGTATCGTTCAAGTCCGGCGCGAGATTTATCTGACGATAGAATTCCAGATAATTTTTGCTTTTCTCGTCCAGATAAGGAAAAATGCGGCGAATTATCTTCAGCGCCTCCCGAAGCTCTCGGCCGCTGGTGTATGGACCAAAGACGGAGCCTTTATATTTTTCCAAAACTCGCCCCCTGACGACAATTACTTTCGACAATTCTTCTTTTGTAATTACCACATAATTAAAACTTTTATCGTCTTTTTCTTTTATATTGTAATAAGGCTGATATTTTTTTATCAAATTGGCTTCCAAGATGAGGGCTTCGAGAACCGTGCCGGTAACTTCCCATTTTATACTACGAGCCCGCGCAATCATTTCCAGGGTTATAGGCCCGCGAGTCCGGTGCAGATCATGACTGAAATAACTTCGGGTCCGGCTTTTGAGCGATGTGGCCTTGCCAATGTAAAATATTTCCTTTTTAGGCCCGAGAAAAAAGTAGACGCCGGGTTTATCGGGTATGTTGAGTTTTTTAAGATTTTTATACTCCATCCAGATACTAAAATTTTAATAATAAACTTTATTTTTGTGCCTCGTAATAAAAAATTTAGTACGGGACAGGTGCTATTTCCTTAAAACTTTTTTTAGATATTTGCCAGTGTAGCTTTTTGTACTATTGGCAACTTCTTCCGGAGTGCCTTTGGCGACAATGTTTCCGCCTGCCACTCCGCCTTCCGGTCCTATGTCTATTATATGGTCCGAACTCTTGATGATGTCCAGATTGTGCTCGATCAGGACAACGGTGTTGCCTTTGCTCACCAGCTTATTCAAAACTTCCAGAAGCTTATGCACATCGTCATAATGAAGCCCGACCGTGGGCTCATCCAATAAGTATATGGTCTTTTCCAAGTGTGGCCGGTAAAGTTCGCTTGATATCTTTACTCTTTGCGCTTCCCCTCCGGAAAGCGTCGTAGCCGGTTGTCCCAGCTCAAGGTAGCCGAGACCAACATTAAAAAGCGTTTCGAGACGATCCGAAATCGCAGGAATATCTTTGAAAAATTTTAGTCCTTCCTCAACCGTCATCCTGAGAACCTCGTGGATATTTTTCTTTTTATATTTTACCGTCAGCGTTTCCTTGTCGAAGCGCTTGCCCAAGCATACGTCGCAGGTGACATACACGGTCGGCAAAAAGTGCATTTCTACCGCTATCTCACCGTTGCCTTCGCAAGCCTCGCACCGTCCGCCTTTTACGTTGAAAGAAAAGCGGTTCGCCTTCCATCCGCGGAGCCGCGCTTCGGCAGTCTCGGCAAAAAGATCACGAATCTGGGTAAAGGAACCGGTGTAAGTCGCGATGTTAGAGCGCGGCGTGCGGCCTATGGGCGACTGGTCTATTAAAATCGCGCGGGAGAGGTATTCCGTGCCGGAAAAAGACGCCGCGTTAAAAATTTTTGCCGTGCGGTATTTGCGCTCGTAGCGGGCCTGCAGGTTTTTGTAAAGTATCTCGTACATAAAAGAGCTCTTGCCTGATCCGGAAACGCCGGTAATGGAGGTCATGACGCCGAGGGGCACTTCCACATTCATATTTTTTATATTGAAAACTTTTCCGCCAGCGACGCGGAGCACTCCTTTCGCCGCCCGGCGCTTTTCCGGAATTTCTATCCTGGTTTCGCCCCGGAGATATGAAAGTGTCCGCGACTGACTCGGGTTTTTCTTTGCGGTCAAAAGTTCCTCGAGGTCTCCGGAAACGACAACCTCTCCTCCGTGCACGCCGGCCTTGGGGCCGATGTCCACTATGTAATCCGAAGCGTAGATAGTGTCTTCGTCGTGTTCCACGATAAGTATGGTGTTGCCCAAGTCGCGGAGATTTTGAAGAGTTTTTATGAGCCGGTCATTGTCTCTCTGGTGGAGCCCGATAGTCGGCTCGTCTAGAACGTACAACGCCCCTACCAGGCGAGAACCGAGCTGAGACGCCAGACGGATACGCTGTGCTTCGCCGCCGGATAGAGTATTGGCCTTGCGGGAAAGCTCTAAATAATCAAGTCCCACGTCTAGCATAAATTTCAGCCTATCCGAGATTTCCCGCACTACTGGTAAGGAAATTTCTTTCTCTTGCGGCGAAAGTTTAAGGTTTTTGAAAAATTCATACGCGTCTTTGATTGAAAGCGAAGAAAGCTCCAGAATGTTTATCCTCTTGCCCCAAGTCGGACTTGGGGACTTATTTTTTGACTTTGCCCCCAAGTCCGACTTGGGAGGTTCGGAAACAAGGAAAACATGGAGCGCTTCGGGGCGCAGGCGCGCGCCATGACATACATCGCAGGGCTCATCGCCCATAAAATATTTTGTGCCCAAACCGTTACAAGCGGGGCAAGCGCCGTACGGGGAATTGAAGGAAAATAGACGCGGCTCCACCTCCGGAAAAGAAAACCCGTCATTCTTACAGGCAAACTTGGCGGACATAATAAATTCCTCCTCACCGATTTTCGTAGTGACCAGATTGTCAGACTCTATAAGCGCGCGCTCAACGGCTTCCGCTAGGCGCATACGGGCCCCATCCGGGTCATCTTTAAATTCATGCGCCGCAAAGCTGTCTACCAAGATATCTATATTGTGTGCCTTGTTCTTGGAAAGCGTTATCGCCTCCCGAAGCTTTTTCATGGCCCCGTCGAGCCGTATCTCGGCAAAACCCTTACCCAAAAGATCATACAAGAGCTGATAGTATTCCCCTTTCCTGCCCCGCACTACCGGCGAGAATATGGTTATCATGGTCTCGTCCCATTCCACACCCATGACCTTCCTTTTGTTGCTTTTTTCCAAAGTTTTTATCTTGCCCAAAATAAAATTCAAAATTTCCTCGTTTGAAAGTTTTTTTATTTCCTCGCCGCAAACGGGGCAATGCGGATGCCCGATACGCGCATACATGACCCGAAGGTAATCGTAAATCTCGGTAATGGTCGCGACCGTTGAACGCGGATTGTTGGAGCGGGATTTTTGGTCGATGGAAATCGCGGGCGACAGCCCTGAAATCTCGTCCACGTCTGGTTTGGGCATCTGGTTCAAAAACTGCCGGGCGTAGGAAGAGAGCGACTCCACGTAGCGCCGCTGCCCTTCCGCAAAAATGGTATCGAAGGCAAGCGAAGACTTGCCCGAACCGGACACTCCGGTGATAACCACCATCTTATTCCGCGGCATCTCTACGCTGATATTCTTCAGATTGTGGGTTCTAGCACCTCGTACTATAATTTTTTCTTGTAATTTTTCTTTCATGCTTTTGTGCGTCCTTGGCCACTTATAATTTTCTGCTGAAAATTTACTCGGCCCCGCCTCGCGCCGTCGCGCTCCGGCCTTGCGAAGCTCCAAGTATTCGCTTCTCACCTTTGACTATTATTTTGTCTATATTTTTGTCAGATTTCATGGGGGTTTGTCCTACAACGCAAATCCACCCCGCTCTGCCGTATGGGGGTGTATATCTATATTAAACTATTCAGAGTATAAACTATTTTACTAACAAATCAACACAAAAAGGAAAGTCTCGGCGGGGCGGCGTCGAGCGCTTTTCCCTGTCGAGACTAAAATGTTTACGCCGCCCCGCCTTAAGTGCGACTATTTCATGGGAACCACTCTGACCTCCGTGCAGAGTTGCTCCACTGTCTTGCGGGGAATTCCCCGCTTATCCACGAGCCCATAGAACACGCGACGCTGGTAACCAGCCGCAAACTGGCCTGTTTGCCAACATCCGATGCTGTGAAACTCGTTGTAGTCCGCTGACGAAACGCCCTCGCCCGCAAGTAGAGCATCGACCGTCGTCAAAATTACACGGTCGGCCTCTTCTTTAACATGGTGCATTGTGACATATGCCACATACACCACAACGAGAATGATTGCCGCGGCGGCCGTAAGAACCAAAATTATGCGCCTTTTCATAGGAACCTCCTTTTATAAGGATAACACATCAAAGACTATTATGTCAATAGCCCCGAATTCTAGTTTCAGGTGTAATGACGTAACCAAAAAGTTGGCGCCGTCTTCAGTTAAATATTTTTTTGCAGAACTTGAATCTCGTCTCGCAGTATCGCCGCGGATTCGAAGTCGAGTTCTTTGACTGCTTTGTTCATTTCCTTTTCTTTTATTTTTATTATTTTTTCGTAAACCACTTTGTTTCTTTCTTCGTCCGAAAGCCCGATGTTTTTTATAGTATCGGATTCGTTTTTGCCTTTATTGCTTTTATCTTTGGCAAATGCTTTTTTAAACAACTCCACGTCGAGCGCAAGCTCCGCGTTCACGGCCTTGCCGTGCTCGCTCTCCAGTTCTTCGGTGATGTCCTTGATGTTCTTTAGTATGGTCTGAGGCGTTATGCCGTGCTTTTTGTTATGCGCGAGCTGAATATTGCGGCGGCGGCTTGTCTCGCCTATGGCCCGCTCCATGGAACCAGTCATAGAATCCGCGTACAGCACCACCTTACCTTCCGAGTTTCTGGCGGCCCGGCCGATAATCTGGATAAGCGAGGTCTCTGAACGAAGGAATCCTTCCTTGTCCGCGTCCAAAATTCCTATAAGCGCAACTTCCGGCAAATCCAAGCCTTCCCGTAGAAGATTCACTCCTACCAAGACATCAAAAGTGCCTCGCCGAAACTCCGTTAAGATTTTTATCCTGTCCATTGTCTTTATATCGCTGTGTAAATATTCCGCTTTTATCTTTTTATTTTTTAGGTATAGGGTCAGATCTTCTGCCATTTTTTTGGTTAACGTGGTCGCCATGGCGCGAAAACCCTTAGCTATGGTTTTCTCCGCTTCGGTGATGAAGTCCTGAATTTGGCCGGGGTAGTTTCCCGGTTTCGGAACATGCCCAGAGGAATTTTCGCTATAACCAGAGCTATCTTGCCCTTCCAAGACGGGGCGCGAATGACGGAGGGCATGTTCCGAAACCGGGCGTACGACAACTTCGGGATCAACCAATCCTGTTGGGCGGATGATTTGCTCCACTATCTGGTCGCTCTCTTGTCTCTCCCTGTCTGCCGGTGTCGCGCTGGTGTATATAACCTGGCCTATACGCTCCTCGAACTCGTCATATTTAAGGGGGCGGTTATCTTTCGCGCTAGGTAAACGAAAGCCATATTCCACGAGCGTGCCTTTGCGGGAAGCATCCCCTGCATACATGCCTCCCAATTGCGGCAAGGTCACGTGCGATTCGTCTATGATGGTCAAGAAGTCGGGAACATATTCAGAGGAGTCTTTGCTACCAACCGATAGTTCTTGCCCTTCCAGAACAGAGTGCGAACGACGGTGAATATGTTCCCGACGAACTTTCGGAAAATACGACAGAAGCGTCTCCGGCGGTTCGCCCTCCGATTTCCCCGACATGTGCCGGGAATAATTTTCAATGCCGTTGCAATAGCCCACTTCACGGATCATAGCGAGGTCGTAATTGGTTCTGCGTTTTATTCTCTCCGCTTCCAAGAGCTTGCCTTCTTTTTCAAATTTCTTGAGCTGTGCTTGCAATTCTTTCTTGATATTTACGAGTGCGACTTTGAGTTTACTCTCTTCAGTAATAAAATGTTTGGCCGGAAAAATAAAAATGTTTTCTTCTTCTTTAATTATTCGCGAAGAAACCGGGTCTACTTTTATTATTCTGGATATTTGCCCGCTCAAAAGTTCCGCTTGATACATTGTGGTTTCCGACACGGGCATAAACTCGACACGGGAACCCAGTGCCCTAAAAGTCCCCGGGGTGAGGTCCGCATTTGTGCGTTCGAAATGGATTTCTATAAGCCGCCTCATGAGCAAAGTACGGTCCATCTTCTGCCCGACTTCGAGTTTGAGATTTACCTTCTCGTATTCTTCGGGGCTACCCAACCCGTAAATACAGGACACAGAAGCGACGATAATAACATCCGGACGGGTCAGGAGAGCTTGCGTGGTCGCGTGCCGCAGGCGGTCTATCTCTTTGTTGATCTGCGCGTCTTTCTCAATATAAGTATCCGACACGGGCATATAGGCCTCCGGCTGATAGTAGTCGTAATAGGAGACAAAATAGTGGACCGCGGCTTCCGGAAAGAACTCCTTGAACTCCTGCGCAAGCTGGGCGGCCAAAGTCTTATTGTGCGCTATAACCAACGCGGGTTTGCCCCACTCCGCTATTACATTGGCCATGGTAAAAGTCTTGCCTGTAGCCGTGGCGCCCAAGAGCGTCTGCTTCTTCAGGCCCGACTTTAGACCTTCTAAAAGCTCGGCAATAGCCTTGGGCTGGTCACCGGCAGGTTGGAATTTATTGTTTAGTTTAAAAATGTTTCTGCTCATACAGATGTTTATACTACCACCATTTTACAAAGAAGCACCATTATACTACAATATAAATATTGTGGAGAATTTTAAATTCATACTCGTATCTATCATCATCATCGCCAGCATTGGGCTTTTGGGCTTTTGGGCTTTTACGACTATTGAACGCGGAGATGTTTCCGTATACCGACAAAAACAAAACACTTTGGAAGAGCAGAACGAGGCGCTCCAGAAAGAAATAGCCCGGCTTAAAAGCGAACTCGGCACGCTTGAGGCGGAACAGCCGGAACCAGAACAAGTTGCCGAGGCTCCCGAAAAAGAAGAAGAGGTCCCCGCTCCGGTCACTACGTACAAAAATCAAACTCTCATAAACGAACTGGATAAACTGGTCCGGGATAATGTTTACATGAAAGTGGGCTCCAAAGGCACGCGCGTGGGCACTATTCAGAAATTCCTAAATCTGTATAACAAAACCTCAAAGCCCGTAGACAACGATTATGGTCCCGGACTTAAAACCGACGTCACCGCCTACCAGAAAGCAGCGGGCACGACCGCCGACGGCGAGACCGGCCCCGCCACCTACAAAAAAATGATCGAGTGGCTCAAGAAACAGGGGTAGTGCCTCTTTCTTTTATCTAATTCCAGTATCGCAAGAAATATTCACGTTACTTGTTTGCTGTAAATTTATTTCTACTTGCGTAGCTTCACATTTTGGGAATTTATTTTCTCCTCCCACTGAAAGCAAGTAAGTTCCCGGCAAAAGTAGCGCGGTAAAATAGCCTTCCGCGTCAGTACTTATTAATTTGGGAGTTGTTAAACTCCCGCCCGACACTAAGATATCAGTGGCGTATCCTTTTGGAGCGCAGGCAGGATCAGGTGGCATGGTTTCTACAGGGCAAATTGGGCTCTGCGTAACCTTGCCTTGCAATATTCCAATGTTGGTTGGCTGAGCTGGAGTAGGTTGTCTCTCCACTTTTGGATGAAAAAGGATGGAAAAAGAAAAATATCCCAAAATCCCTATTAGGACGACGGCCGCCACACAGGCTGATGTCACAAGCGCAACATTAAACCATTTTCTATTATTGTAGAAATGGAAAAGAATAAAAACAAATCCCCAAAACACGATTAGAATGGAAAAAATGGGGAGCAGTAAAATGGCTGTGAACACAAATTCTCCTAAGCCGTCGCATCCTCTGGTAAAACAAGGAATCCAGACAAGCAGAAAGAGAAGGATATCGAGTGCGGCGATAACCAATGACGCAATTCCCAATCTTTTCAACCACGTTGGCCAATTCTTCATATGTTATGATAATTTGATAAGCTGCCTAAAAAACAATTTTGTGCGCCCGCTCGGGATCGAACCGAGGACCTTATCCTTAAAAGGGATCTGCTCTACCAGCTGAGCTACGGGCGCTTGAATACAAAATATATAGGAAATAAGGCTAAAAATCAAGATAGCCTAGAACACTTCCAGTAAAAACTGCTCCATGGCGGATTCGGCTTCAGGGCCTTTTTTTCGGGCTTGCGGCAAGAGATAGGAGATGCGGCCAGCTATGGTTTTAAGTTCTTCTTCTTTCCACTTGCCAAAACTGCGCTTGAGCAGCATATCTTTGACCTTCCAGAACAGAATTCCGGAAAGTTCGTCAAGGGCCACGCCCCTGTCCACCGCCTGCCTAAAATATAACCAAGTATTAAATTTATCCTTCGCCGCAAAGGCATTTGCGATAACAAAACTGTTAAACTTTTCTTTTTTCTCTTTCGGCGCCTCAAAAACACTGAGCTCCGCTTTAGCTTTTTTAAAAGCATCCAACGCGGGCTTCCCGAGTTTACCCTCAACAAATATAAATGAGTTCTCGGACTCGGCCATTAGTTTAAGCCGGGGCAAAATAAATTCCCGCGCCTCGTCGTCGGCCAAAATATCATGGAAAACCACAGAAGACAGGGCGGCAAAAAGAGATGAGCCGGAATAAAAACTCTCGATTTGCGCGGGGTCAAAATCGTTTTTGTTTATGAAAAAAGTTTCGCGCGCTTCTTTGCTTTTTGTTTGCTTTTCAAGGAAAGCTTCGTAGCTTGCGAGCTTTTTTTTGGTATCGTCACCGGAAAAAAGATAGAGCATATTAAAATTTTACGGATTTTTTGTATTCCAGATACGGTTCGCCGTATTTCGAGGCGAGCAGTTGTTCTTCCCTGCTCAAAAACACCATCTTGGTCACGAAGAAAGAAATGACCGTAAAGAGAGTCACGAAAAAAGCGTTGGTCGCCATGCTAAATCCAAAGAGAAGAAAATAAAGCCCCCAGTGCGTGGGGTTGCGGGTAAAACAATAGGGGCCGCGGCAAAAACTTTCCTTGGTCAGATTTTCTTTCACAAAGTGGTGCGAGGCATGCTGCGCCCAGAGTATAAGTATGGTTCCCGCTCCCAAGAAAAGCGTACCTAGGGGCGCGGTAAGACTTTCGTCAAAAATAACCGGCTTCCAAAGTACGTCGCAAAAGACTCCGAGCAGGAGGAAAAGGAGCGCTACCATATACGAGTGCGCGGCGATACGGTGCACGCTCATTCTTTTAGGGTCCGTTTTGCCTCCGCCAAACATACGCTTATTCTAGCATAAATTTGCTATTTTACCTCCCCCAGATTGTCCCCTGCGCCTTCGTGCACCAGAATGGGGATATCGGTTTTATAATGGATATATGAACGTGAGAGCGCGCCTTCCATTGCGTTTTTTATAATCTCGCCCGCTTTTCCCAGTACTTTTTCGTCTATTTCATACACCAGCTCGTCGTGCACCTGAAGCACGAGGCGGGCTTTTTCCAAAATACCGGCCTCGAAGAGATCCTCGTGCGCAAACCGGATGGCAAGCTTGATTATATCCGCGGCGGTGCCCTGCATGGAAGCATTGGTAGCGGTGCGCTCCGCCATGTTGCGCAAAAACGGCAGGCGGGAATTTATATTTGGAAAATACCTGCGGCGGCCAAAAAGAGTTTCCGTATATAAATTTTTCTTGGCAAAACTTTTAACTTCTTCCAAATAATCGCGCACGCCGGAAAATTGATTGAAGTAATTATCGTAAAATGTTTGCGCCTCAGCCCTCGTGCCGCCGAGGTTCCGGCGCAGGGCATTTACGCCCATGCCGTAAATTATGCCGAAGTTTATCACTTTGGCCTTGCGGCGCATCTCGGCGTCCACTTGCTCGAGAGGCACGCCGAAAACAAAGGAAGCCACGCCTTGATGAATGTCTTTGCGCTCCCGAAACAGGGCGGTCATTTTTTTGTCGCCCGACAGCATGGCGGCCACGCGCAGTTCTATCTGGCTATAGTCGAAAGCTGCAAGCTTGTGCCCCGGGGCCGCTACAAATCCCCCGCGGATTCGCCGGCCAAGCTCGGATTTTATCGGCAGGTTTTGAAGATTGGGGTCCTGCGAAGAAAACCGGCCGGTCGTGGTGCCGTTTTGTATAAACCGCGCATGCAGCCGGCCGTCCTCCCCCGCCATCTTGGGAATCACGTCTATGTAGGTAGACAAGAGCTTCTGCAGTTCGCGATAAGCTAAAATGTCCGTGATAATGGGATTTGCTTCTTCCAATTCTTCCAAAACCGAAACCTTGGTGGACAATGCCCCGCCAGCGCTTTTTTTGCCGGATTTGATGCCCATCTTGCCGAAAAGAACCTCGCCCAATTGCTTCGGGGAATTGATGTTAAATTCCGTGCCCGCCGTTTTCCATATGCTTTTTGTCAGTATGTCTAGCTCTTTGTGATATTCCAAGGAAAGTTTTTCAAAATATTTACGGTCTACCAATATTCCATAATTTTCCATTGCCTTGACCACAGGAATAATCGGCTTTTCGATTTCTTCAAAAACATTTTCCAATTTGTCCGCTTTAAGCTTTTTTAAAATAACTTGTTGCGCTTCTTTAAAAGATTTTATGCGCGCGTATTCCAAGATATCTTCGATCTTAGGGTCCGAAATTTCAGAATTTATGAGCCAGAGCGCGATGCTGGTTTCCTGCAGTTCTTTGGGGTCTACGTCCTGCCCCAAAAGGTCAAGTCCGGAGGAGTCTTTGCTTCCAACAGATAGTTCTTGCCCTTCCAGAACAGAGGGCGAACGACGGAGGGCTTGGCCTTGCGGGGCTTGTCCATTGGCATTCGTAAAAAAGTTCTGCAAACGCGAGACCAAGCTCTTAAACTCAAAGTGGTTAAAAACTTCTTCTATTTTCTTCCGGTCCGCGTTCTGCCAAAAGGTTTTCTGCGGCAACTCAAAGTCGACAGGAGCGTCCATGCGAATGGTCGCGAGCGTCTTCGAAAACAACGCCTCTTCTTCGTTTTCCCGAAGAATTTCAAGCATCCTCGGGGAAATTACCATTTCTTTTGCTAAATCCCCGTCATTTTTTACCCCGTTAGAAATAGAGGCATGCTGCGAGCCCTCGCGATTTCTAACGGGGTTTATTTTTTTATAAATTTCTTCTATAGTTCCGAATTTCACGATTAAAGTCTGCGCCGTCTTTTCCCCGATGCCTTTAACTCCGATGATATTGTCGGACGGATCGCCCCGCAAGCCTTTGTAGTCGGGCAAAAACACGGGCTTGAAGCCGAACCGCTCCAAAACTTTTTCTTCGTCGTACATTATAGTGTCGTTAATGCCCTTCTTTAGGGTATAGACCTGAACCTTTTTGTTGTCCACCAGCTGCATAGTGTCCATGTCCCCGGAGGCAATTATTATATCGAGGGATTTATCTTTCTTGTATTTGTGCACGATAGTGCCCAAAACGTCGTCCGCTTCAAACCCCGGGGCATCGTATATGGGAATACTAAAAGCCTCAAATATACTGCGGGATTCTTTGAGCTGGCTTATAAGCGCTTCGTCGGTCTTGGCCCGTGTGCCTTTATAGGCCTCGTAAGCTTCGTGGCGGAAAGTTTTCTGCGGCAAATCATAGCATGCCGCGATATAGTCCGGTCGGAGGTCGGAAATTATGCGGATGAGCATGCTCGACAGTCCATACAGCGCGCCGGTAGGCTCCCCTTTTGACGAACTAAATTCCGGCAGGGCGTGGTACGCGCGGTGGATTATGGCATGCGCGTCGAGCAGAACCAGTCTTTTATTTTTAGTGGTTTTTTCGAGCATTAAGCCAATTATACCCGGTTAGTAGATTTTGACGAAGCCTTCTAGGGCGCGCTTCGCGCATCGTCAAAATTCACTACCGGGTATAGCATTTTAGCCCGCTTTAACTCAGCTTAATTTCAGGCTCCGGTGCCTGCCTTTTTCGTGCGCGATATGAATGTACCGCGAATGTTTGGGCATCACCGCTATTACCTGTTCCGGCCATTCTATGAAGACTAGGTGCCTAGGGTCGGCGATTATTTCGTCCCAACCTAAATATTTAAGCTCTTTCTCGTGCTTTAAGCGATAAGCGTCAATATGAAACATAAATTTGAAATTCGCGTGCGGGAGAGAATATTTTTTTATCAGCACAAAAGTGGGGCTATTCACAGTGGCCTTTATCCCGAGATGTTTTGCTATGGCTTTAACAAAGGCGGTCTTGCCCGCGCCTAAATTACCTGAGAGTCCTACGACCGTCGCTCGAGCGGGATATTTCTTTTCCAAAATTTTATCCAGAAATATTTTCGCTGTGTCCGCCGTATCTTTCCTTGTTTTAGCGATTATTTTCATATGTAGAATATAGCATAAAATAATGCGGACGCTCCTGTATAGCAATTGGACTGCATTATTGCTACAATTTAGTACAATGACATCTTCATTTGACGAAGAAAAGCAAAACAAACAGCTTGAAGATCTGCATAAAGAGGAAGAAGAGAAACTGGTAGCGACTCTTGCGGAAGAAAAATACGGCCTGCCTTATGTCGACCTATATCGGCTGGGAGTCGACAACGAAGCCCTTCGCGCCATTTCCGAGAAGGAATCGCGGGAACTGTCCGTGGCGCCATTCAAGCTTTTTGGTAAAAACATATATATTGCCATACATTCCCCTTCCGACGCGCTCATGGGAAAGCTCAAGGAAGACATGCTGAGGAAAAATCTGGTGCCTGTTTTCTACATGGCTTCCACCGGCAGCTTGAACAAAGTCTGGGAACGCTACAAGGAAATCTCCATGGCGGAAAGCACTATGGTCGGCGGTATAGATATCTCGGGCGAGGTCCTACGAGAGACGGCCAAACAAATCGAGAAGATGCAGGATATACAGAAAATGGTGACCGAGGCGCTGGAAGGCAATAAAACCCACAAAATATCACACCTCTTGGAAATAATTCTGGCCGGCGCAATCTCCATCAAAGCTTCAGACATCCACATCGAACCGGAAAAGGACCGCGGCCGACTGCGACTCCGGCTCGACGGCGTACTGCAGGACGTAAGTTTCTTCGGATTGGAGGTGTACCGCTTGCTAAATTCGCGCATCAAACTTCTCTCCAGCATGAAGCTGACTTCCATCGTGGCGCAGGACGGAAGATTTAGCATCATGGAAGAAAAAGAAGAAATCAGCATTCGTACTTCCCTTATTCCCGGAGCATACGGAGAATCGATAGTCATGCGTATTCTGGACCCCAAGTCCATACAAGTAAAATTGGAAGAGATGGGCATTGAACCCTTTCTTTTCTCCGTGGTACAGGAAGAAATCGCCAAACCAAACGGTTTGATTCTGGTTACGGGGCCGACCGGTTCCGGAAAAACGACAACTCTTTACGCGTTTCTGCGAAAAATATATTCGCCGGAAATAAAAATAATAACCATTGAAGACCCGGTGGAATACCACTTGACCGGCATAACCCAAACCCAGACCAACGACGAGCGTGGCTACACCTTCGTGGAAGGCCTGCGCAGCGCCCTCCGGCAGGACCCGGACGTGGTGATGGTCGGCGAGGTTCGCGACCGCGAGACGGCCGAGACTGCCGTGCAATCCGCGCTTACCGGACACATGGTCTTCTCGACCCTCCACACCAACAATGCCGCCGGCGTCATCCCCCGCCTGATAGACTTGGGCGTTAACCCGAAAATTTTGGTTTCCGCTCTGTCGCTTTCCATCGCTCAGCGTCTGGTGCGCAAACTCTGCCAAGTCTGTAAAAAAGAAAAGGTTCTAACTGCGGAAGAAACCGCGCTCGTAAAGACAATAATGGACGGCATCAAAACAGAGGGGAAAAGTCTTACGAATTACAATATAAATCCGGACGCGCCCATCAAGGTCTTCGAGGCGGTCGGCTGCGAAAAATGCAACATGACCGGCTTCAAGGGCCGCATGGGCATATTTGAGGCCGTAAGGACAGACGAAGCTATCGAAAAAATAATTCCGGAAAATCCGAGCGAGCGCGAAATCAAAAAAGTCTCGGCTCTGCAGGGCATACTCTCCATGCGCCAGGACGGCTTGGTAAAAATACTAAACGGCGTCACCTCGCTCGAGGAAGTGGGCAGCGTCGTCGACCTACGGGAAGAATAACTCGAATTTTAGATTTTAAAAACTTTTCCTGCGTCAATTAGGATTTCCGCGGGCAAGAGCCTGCTGTTAAAGTGTGAGGCCATGGCGTAGCCATAGGCTCCGGTATTTTTTATTGCTAAGATATCTCCGATTTTAGTAAGGGTAATCTGCCTGTCTCTTCCAAATACGTCTCCGGATTCGCAAATGTTTCCGACTATGTCTGCGGTAATGTTTTTTCCGTTTCTTTTTTTAGTATTAACTATCTCATGATAAGAACCGTACAAAATCGGGCGTATCAGATGATTGAACCCGGTATCTACGCCAATAAAAGTCCGGGTGGGATTATTTTTTATCTCGGTCACAGTTGCGAGTAAAGTTCCCGACTCGGCGACCAAGAAGCGCCCAGGCTCCAAAACCATAGTCAGTTCCCGCCCGTATGCCCTGCAGAACATTTTCATTTTTTTTGTAGCTGTCGCGCCAAAAATTTTCAGATTCGGTTCTTTTTCTTTTGGTAAATAGGCAACACCAAAACCTCCTCCGAAGTCGAGCGCTTCGAGCCCGGGAAAATTTCGCGCGGTCTCGAGCAGCTTGTCAAAGGCTTGGAGTAGAATCTTTTCATCCAAGACGTTCGAGCCGATATGCTGATGCAAGCGTGTGATTTTTAATTTATATTTTTTCGCGAGCTTCTGAACCTGCCCCAACTGCTCTATGGGAATGCCAAATTTGCTCATCTCCCCGCCGGTGATGACGTGGCTGTGGTGCCCCGCCCCTATGCCTTGGTTTACGCGTATGCCCACACTCGCGCCGGGATTCATCTTGCCGTAAAGCTCTATCTGGGAAAGAGAGTCGAGATTGGCGCTGATATTATTTTTTATGACAAAGGAGAACTCCTCGCGGCTGATGGAGGTGGAAGTGTATATTATTTCTTTCGGCTTAAATCCCGCTTTGAATGCGAGCTCTACCTCCCCCTGGCTGACGGCCTCGATTTTTCCTCCGAGTTTTCGGATAATTTTTAAAATAGAAACGTTGGTATTTGCTTTACAGGCATAGTGAATATTGAGTTTTTCGTAGGCAATATTCTGCGCCAGTTTTAAATATTGCCGGCGGATAGTTTCCGCCTCGTAAACATAGAGTGGCGTTTTAAATTTCTTCGCGAGAACTTGAGCGGAAAATTTACCGAAATACAGTTGGTTTGCCTTGATTGTCATGCTTTATTATAAAGCATAAGTGAAAAGTTAAGAAGGGCCGCCGCGGGGTGCGCGGCGGCCCGATCTCTCACATCGTCCTTTTCGGGAATCTCCCGAGAGGTTGCAGGGCAAACAGTCGCCCTCCCTCCCAGGTCGTTCCGTCGATCCCCGTTATGGCCGCGCCACTATCTGCGGCCCTGAAGAACTGGTTGGCGGGGATTTCTGCTGCGGCGGCACTCGGCACTTCGGGGCGCCAGAGATATTCGGGAGCCTTCAGGTCCCGTGGCGCAAAGCAACCGGCAAGCGACAGGAAAAGCAGATGCAGACGTTCTCGCATGATGTTCGTTCCTCCACTTTTAACTTAACAATTAAAAAGCCCTGCTGTGAAGTTTTTTAAGGTTTCTTTCGAGTTTCGGTGTGTTTGTAATATCTGTTAAATAAAAATTGGCAACAAAAAAAGCATTAATCTCTAAACAATCCTTCCAGAAGTATATCCCGGAAGTAACAAAATATTATAGGATGGACCCAGAAACTATAAATAGCACCAGAACGTCCTATGCAATTTTGTATAACCTGTGGCTGATCGCTTAGAGATTAATGCCCTCTTTTAAAGTACTTTGCTAGCCCGAAAACCATTATACTATGTGCGCAAAACAACAAGTGCTATAATGTTGATAGCTATGTTGAAACTCTGTTGATAACCGCACTTAAAAACAGTATAGCATATTCTTAAATCAATGTCAAGCACCAAACCCTCTAAAACAGACGCTCCTGAAACGCCTAAAACCAGCGACAATGGGGACATTTACCTCGACCAAACCCTCCGCCCAACCCGCTGGGACGAGTATGTCGGCCAAAAACACATAAAAGACAACGTTAAAATCCTCCTCCGAGCCGCCGAGGAGCGCGGACATATTCCCGAACACATATTGTTCTATGGTCCTCCCGGCTTGGGCAAGACCACTCTCGCGCACCTAATCGCCAAGGAAACCGGCAAACAGATGAAAATAACTTCCGGGCCCGCCATCGAAAAAGTGGGCGACTTGGCATCTATCCTCACAAACCTAGCCCCCGGAGACATCCTGTTCATAGACGAAATCCACCGGCTAAACAAAATGGTGGAAGAGATCCTCTACCCCGCAATGGAATCCGGCGTGCTCGACATCATCATCGGCAAAGGCCCCTCCGCGCGGACCATACAGCTCGACCTGCCGCCGTTTACACTGATTGCCGCGACGACACGGGTCGCCCTCGTATCCTCTCCCCTCCGCTCGCGTTTCTCCGGCGGAGTCTTCCGTTTGGAATTTTATTCCGACGAAGAAATTGCGAAAATTATCGAGCGCTCGAGCAAGCTCTTGGAAGCAGAGCTCGAAACAGAGGCACTGGAAGAGATTGCCAAGCGCAGCCGCTTTACTCCACGTACTGCAAATTATTTTTTGAAACGCTGTCGCGACTTCGCGCAAGTGCACAAAAAAAGTCTGGATAAGAAAACAGTGCGCGAAGCTTTGAATATGCTCGCGGTGGACGACATAGGACTTAATTCTTCCGATAGAAAATTTCTGGAAGTTCTTATTGAAAAGTTTAACGGCGGACCGGTGGGATTAAAAACAATTGCCGCAGCCATGTCCGAAGAAGAAGCGACTGTGGAAGAAGTCATCGAACCTTATCTTATCCAACTAGGGTTGCTCGAACGCACTGCCCGCGGACGCGTTGCCACCGATAAAGCATACACGCATCTAGGATTTGACCCGGTAGTGAGACTTTGATTTGTTATGTTCTATACTATTGTTTACAAAGCGAAAAGAAAAAGGAAGAGTTATATTTCGGTTTCACCAGTGACCTTAAAAATCGGCTAAAAGAACATAACTCTGGGCACAACTTTTCGACAAAGCGATACCTGCCCTGGAAATTAATCTATTACGAAGCTTGTTTGTTGGAAAGTGACGCGCGCAGGCGTGAAAAATATTTGAAAACTAATATGGGCAGAAGGATGTTCAAAAGAAGATTGAAAGATTATATGAAAATAAAAGTTGTGCCCTAATCAAAGCTCTACTACCGGGTTTGATTTAAAAGAAAACAAGCAAACTAAACTTATATAAAAATCGTCCAGACAGAGTAAGAGCGCTGGATGCCTCTTGCTCAGAGCCAAACAGCGCTCAGATATAAAATGCAAATGCTGGAACTAACCAGTTGATTCTCCTTTTGCGTTAGAATCAAGCGACCAAAACCGAAGTTTTGGGTTTAAACTGGCGGCCGAGAGAACCCGGCCGCCAGGACTGGGGCGTACTGCGAGGAACCTAGAAGCTGCGCTTCTTCGCGGTCGTAGCGGTCGTCAGGGTCGCTCTGCGTTCCTGCTTCATCGCCATCGCGTCGTTTGTCGCAGGACTGGTAGCGTCCGCGCCGTTGAGGGTGAAGCCACTGCTGCTGAACGAGGAACCGTCGTCGCGGACTTCCACCAGGCCGAGGGTGAAGCCGCTGAACGAGTTCGCGCCGACGAAGTTGTTCGCGTTGGTCTGCTCGTTCGCCACTTCGGTGTTGCCCTTGGACTGGAACGTCTTCTTCGCGGTGATCTTCGCCGAGTTCGTCTCGATGAACGTCGGGTTCGCCTGCTGCATGCCGGTCACGTTGACCGGCATCATCGTGACGCCGGTGTTGACCTGCGGCGGGACGAGCGACGACGACGCGTCGACCTGGTAGCAGCTGTCAGAGAGGACCTGCGGAGCCTGCGGCTGCGCGACGACGTGGTTGTTGTCGGCGAGCATGGCAGGAGCCATCATCGTGACGATTAGAAGCGTGAAACCGAGAATCTTCGGTCGCTGTTTCATACAAGACCCTCCTTGGTCTGTACGATACGTGCGTCAGTACCAGTTTTTTAAACCGCCTGACTTTGTGAAAGAGCTCGACTACCCCTTGGTAGCCTTAATGTGCCGCGCCCTCCTTTGTTGCGCAGCATTGTAAACGGGTTGAAGAACTACTGTTTTGTCGCAAGACGCGACACTGGTGTTTGGGGCACAGAGCCCCGAATCCAGTACAAGCGCGTGTTGCCGCTTGATAAGGTTATTAATACCACAACTGTCCCAAAACACAAGGCCGGTTGTGCACAAGTTGGGTACAACGAAAAAGAGCCGTAGCTCTTTTCGAGTACAGCCCTAAGATTGATTTGTACCAAAACCCGAAGGTTTTGGATTCCCACTGGCAGCCGGGGGAAACCCGGCTGCCAGCACTACGGGAAGGAACGCAGAAGCTACTTCTTCGTGATGTCCGTCGTCTCAGTGACGGGGGCACCACGGAGTCGCTGCTTCTGTTCGACCTGGGCGACCTGGTTCACGCGGCTCGAGTTGTTGGCAGCGGAAGCGGTCGGCTGGGTCACATCGGTCATCGACAGGCTGAACGTGTAGTCGGCGATTCGCAGCACGCCGATGGTCTCGGTGAGGGGCATCGCAGTCTGCTGGCTCTGGCTCTGACGGAGCGTCTTGACCTGCTCCGTCCAGTTGTTCGCCATCGTCAGCGTGGCCTTGATGCCGGCGGTCACGCGTTGCACCTGCTGCTGATCACGGTTCTCGACGAGCGTCAGATTGAACGAGCCGGTGTCCGTCTTCGGTTGCGCGTTGTTCGTGAACTGCGGAAGGATGTTGAAGGCGGTGCCGTTGATCTTCAGCTCACCGATCTTGGCGAGGGTCGTTGCGGTCTGCTGGTTCGTACGGAACGTCTTGGCCTGCGTGATCCAATCGTCCTGCAGGACCAGCGTCACGTCGAAGTTGTCCGTCACCTGTCCGGACGCCTGTGCGAGCGTCAGGGTGATCGAGCCGGTGTCCGTCAGCGGCTGCGCGATCGGGACGTTGTTGTCCGCGAACGCGAACGTTGCGGTGGCCATGAGAAGCACTGCGATGAGAGCGATGGAGCTGCGATGTCGATTCATTGTATCTCCTTGGTCGGACGGTGTTGTCCCGTCCGACAGTTTGTCGGAGTGCAACGCGAACGCGCTACACAGTTCTGCTACCCAAACACAGTTTCCCCCTATTCGTATGCTGTTGTCTACAACTTAAGCGCTTTGCTCTTCTTGGTATTTCTACCTTGCCGTCTTTTGTATGCGGCTGAAGAAAATCCGTGCGGACCTATCGGTCGGCCGTGACTTACGCGCTTATGATTGTGTAGCTTTGAGCACACTGCCAGAAAGAGCTGTGTCATTCCCACCATACCACGACAGTCAAAAAAAGCAAGACAATTATCAACGGGGTTAAAAGATGCTAGAATTCGGACATGTCGGGACATAATAAGTGGGCGCAGATAAAACACAAAAAGGCGATTACGGATTCGAAAAAGTCCAAGATCTTTTCCAAGCTAGTGCGCTTTATTTCCGTGGAAGCAAAGCTCTCCGGAGGCAAGGACTCCCCCGGCCTCCGCGCGGCTATCGAGAAAGCGAAAAAAGTAAACATGCCCGCGGAAAATATCGACCGCGCCATAAAAAAAGCGGCAGAGCCTTCTGCGCAGATGGAAAATATTCTCTACGAAGCGTACGGCCCCGGCGGCGCAGGCATATTGATAGAGACTCTAACCGACAGCAAAAACCGCACGGCGCAGGAGGTGAAACATATTTTAGCCAAGAATGGTTTTGCTCTCGGAGGCATCGGTTCGGTCACTTGGGCATTCCAAAAAGAAATTTCTCCTGAAGGCTTGGTCTGGAAACCGACCAGCACCCTCGCCCTGTCGGATGAGGCTTTGGGGTTATTGGATAAATTAGTGGAGGAGTTGGAAGAAGACGACGACGTGCAGGAAATATTTACCAATGCGGAATAATTTATGAGTCCCGTTAGAGATTAATCATGTTTTACTACACCTATGTATTAAAAAGTGAGAAGGATGGTAAGCTTTACACGGGAAGTACCAAGGATCTACGGAAGCGCCTCCAGCAACATAACCAAGGTAAGTCAACATATACAAAAGGTAGAGGACCTTTTAGTATAATTTATTACGAGGCGTGCCTGTCGGAAGATAAGGCTAGGTCGAGAGAATTATTTTTAAAATCAGGTATGGGTAAGCGCTATTTAAAAAATAGGCTGGGCGCTTCCTATCTCTAACGGGATGAGAATACTAGGCATAGACCCCGGGTTTGAAAGATTGGGTATCGCCGTCCTCGAAAGAGCACCGGGCCAGAAAGAAGTGGTGCTGTTTTCGGAATGCTTTAAAACTTCTGCAAATATCGAGTTTCCGGAAAGGCTCCGATTGATAGGAGAACGGGTGCGCGAAATAATAAAAAAATATAATCCGGAAATTCTCGCCATTGAAACACTGTTTATGACCACCAACCAAAAAACTGTTATGCGTGTCGCCGAAGCGCGCGGGGTGGTGCTCTACGAAGCAGCGCGTGCAGACCTCCGGATGTTCGAGGCCACACCGCCCCAAATAAAAATAGCCACGACCGGCTACGGCAAATCCGACAAGGCTCAGATGATAAAAATGGTCAAAATACTGGTTAAAATAGACGAATCCAAAAAATCAGACGACGAGCTCGATGCCATCGCCATAGCTTTGACCGGTCTGGCGCATTTGAAATTTTAGCCTCCCCTGAGCTTGCCGAAGGGTTATCCACATTTGGTATTGCTAAGCTTTTGGGTTTTTGATACAAAGGAAGCATTATTAGGTAACTATAAAAGATTAGTATCTTTATATGCATGACGAGGATGAAGTAGTGGGCGATGAATTAGAAATGACGGACGATGCCGACATAGACGCTCCGGTGGTTGAACCAGAGGAAGAGGACAGTTATGATCCGGACGACAGATTCCATTAGTTGACCCACAAAAAAACCGCGGCTCGCGGTTTTTTTTATTGCATTTTATTTTATCTTTACAAAGCGGTGCTTACCGATTCTAAATGTCGTGCCGGTCAGGGGCACCAGGTTCACGTCTTTGAGTTTTTCATTCATGGTCAGATCGGTTATGGCTTCTTCTTCCACCAATCGCCGAAATTCGGACTTGGAAGAAACGATTTCGTGCTGTACTAACAGTTTCATGAGAGTCGTATTCCCCTCCACGGCAATGTCGGTCGTTTGCTCGGGGATTTCTTTTTTCTGAAAAGTATTTGTGAAATTGTTTGCCGCCTCTTCCGCTTCTTTTTCCGAATGCAGTGTCGCGACCAATATCTGCGCGACCCGCTTTTTGAGCGCCATGGCTTCTTTTTTAATGTTAAAACTTTTTATCTCTTCCGGCCCCACATCGGTGAGCAGGGTAAACATGGGTAGTATAGCGTCGTCGCCCAAAGACATGATTTTGCCAAACAAATCATTGGGGTCGTCTGTTAGCCCTATGGTATTGCCTTCGCTTTTGCCTATCTTTATCCCCTTGGAGTCGGACAAGAGCGGAGTGGTCATAACAAATTTTTCTTTATTCTTCATGGCTTTCATTAACGTGCGGCCGGCGAGCATGTTGAAGGTCTGGTCCGTGCCGCCAAGTTCGAGGTCCACGTCCATGGCCACCGAATCGTAGCCTTGAAGCAGAGGGTACAAAAATTCCCGCAGATTGATACTTTCCCCCGCTTTCATGCGCTCCTGAAACATGTCGCGTTCGATGAGCTGCTGCACCGAAAAATTCTGAGCAATGCCGAGAATATCAACCAAGGAAAGTTTGTTGAGCCAGTCTCCGTTGTAGAGAATTTTTATAGGATTCTCGCCCTCAAAGCGCACTATTTTCGCCGCTTGCGCCAAGTAGTCACGCGCATTGGCCCGCAGTTCTTCCTGAGTAAAGAATTTTTCCCGTGTTTTCTTTTTGCCCGTAGGGTCGCCCGCCTGACCCGTGCCGTCGCCAATGAGGAAGATTACCTCGTGTCCCAGGTCCTGCCACTGCCGGTGCTTACGTAGGCCCACCATGTGGCCTATGTGGAGCTTGTCACCCGTGGGGTCAAATCCTTGGTACAATCGGAGCTTTTTGCCGGAACGCAATTCTTTTTCCAGAGCCTCCCGGGAAGGGTAGATCTTGTCTACCCCCCGGCTCAGTAATTCTTCTATCTTGTTTACGTCTGTATTAATACTCATGTATGGTTCGAATTATAGCAACAAATGAGGAGCACAAACAAGCTTGCTTGTTCGGTGTCCGAATGCCGTTGTTATATGGTATGCCATATAGCACATTTTCTGCTATGATTAGAGTTGGTTTATGCGAAAAATCTTAACGAATAAAAGGTTGATGAAAAACGCCGCGATGCTCCTGGGAAGCGTAGCTATTTTCCTCGTGGGTATAGCCATTCTCTTTCTTTTCTCCATGAAAATACCGGATTTTCAAGATTTTGCCAACCGCAAAGTAGTAAATTCAACCCAGATATACGACCGCACCGGCAAGGTTCTGCTTTACGATATACACGATGACATCAAGCGCACATATATTTCTTTCGATAAAATGAGCGCGAGCATCAAAAACGCAACTGTGGCCATAGAGGATGCGGAATTTTATAACCACAACGGAATCCGGATAACTTCCATCATCCGGGCCGTGCTGTCAAACATAGGCACCGGCAGGACACAAGGCGGCTCGACTATTACGCAGCAGCTCATAAAAAATACATTGCTGACCGGAGGCAGGGGTTATCAAAAATACATACGCAAAATAAAAGAGTGGGTGCTCGCGGTCAAAATAGACAAGTCCATGTCCAAGGAGAAGATATTGGAATATTATCTAAACGAGGTACCTTACGGCGGAACTCTCTACGGCATAGAAGCCGCTGCCAACACTTATTTCGGCAAAAGCGCCTTGGAGTTGACGATTGCGGAAGCAGCGTACTTGGCATCCATCCCGCAATCACCTACTATTCTGTCGCCTTACGGAAAAAATAAAGACCGGCTCGAAGCCAGAAAAAATCTTGTGCTTGACCGCATGCTGGAACTCGACTTTATTACCGAAGAAGAATTTGCCGCGGCCAAAAGCGAAGTGGTCAATTTTATTCCCCAAGCCGAATCCGGCATCAAGGCCGCACACTTCGTGTTTTTCATAAAAGAATATTTGGAGGAGAAATACGGCGCGGAAGCGGTGGGCTTCGGGGGTCTCAAGGTCATCACTACCATAGATGCAGGGCTACAAGCCAAAGCGGAAGAAATAGTGAAGGCGGGGGCGCTCGAAAATGAGAAAGCTTGGAACGGTAAGAACGCGGCACTGGTGGCCATAGACCCTAAAACCGGACAGATACTCACAATGGTCGGCTCGCGAGATTATTTTGATAAAAATATTGACGGCAACTTCAACGTCGCCACGGCGGCGCGCCAGCCGGGTTCTTCTTTCAAGCCTTTTATATATGCGACCGCCTTCAACAAGGGCTTTACGGAAAACACCGTGCTCTTTGACGTACCGACAGAGTTCCAGTCTACCTGCGATCCTTACGGCCGCGCCCGCGCGGGACACAGCCAATCCGACTGCTACAAACCACAAAATTATGACGGCGCTTTTCGCGGGCCGATGAGACTCCGAGACGCCCTAGCGCAATCTATAAACATACCCGCGGTAAAACTTTTCTACTTGTCGGGAATGTCCGACTCACTAAAAACCGCGGAGGCCATGGGCATCACTACGCTTGAGGAGCCGGGACGCTACGGACTTACCTTGGTTATCGGAGGCGGCGAAGTTTCTCTTTTGGATATGACCTCCGCTTACGGTGTCTTTGCAAATAGCGGAATACGCAATCCTTATACCGGCATCCTCCGAATCGAAAACCTAAGCGGCGAAACTCTCGAAGAATGGCGTCCGAATGCCCGGGAAATTTTGCCCAAAAATACCGCACTCACAATTTCAGACATACTTTCGGACAACAGTGCCCGCACGCCGACCTTTGGCGCAAACTCCCCGCTCAGCGTACCGGGGTACGATGTGGCCGCCAAAACCGGAACCACAAACGATAACAAGGATGCGTGGATTTTGGGTTATACTCCCTCGCTTGCAGTCGGCGTTTGGGCCGGAAACAACGACAACGTCCCAATGAAAAAAGGCGGCGCGGCTCTCGCCGGCCCTATCTGGAATAAATTTATGAAGGAAGCGTTGCCAAAACTGCCGAACGAGAGTTTCGAGGAGCCGGACCGAACCATGGACGTATACAACACCAAGCCGGTTCTGCGAGGTTCTTGGCAAGGCAACCAGGTCTTTTTTGTAGACAAAGTTTCAGGAAAACTGGCCACGCCGGACACACCGAAGGAGACTCTGGTGGAAAAGACCGTAACAGAAGTGCACAGTATCTTATACTGGATAGATAGGGACGATATCACTGGCCCGCCTCCGGCAAATCCGGAGAGTGATTACCAATTCAACAACTGGGAAACCGCGGTTCAAAACTGGTGGGCCCAAAACAGACAGACTTATCCCGTGACCACTTGGGGAGACAAGCCGGTATCGAGCGACGACGTGCACACCGATTTACGCAAACCCAAGGTAACCATAGTCTCACCTAAAAACGGCACCACATACCCCCAGAGCCAGCGTATACCGCTCAGCCTGACCAGTTCGGGCCCCTACCCCATCCAGAAGATAGAGGTGTTCATAAATGACTCCTTCATGGACAGTCTGACCCCGCCGTGGAATTTTTCTTTCGTGCCGGAAAATATCGAAAACCTGCGAGAATTTAACGAACTCAAGCTTGTGTATTACGACAGCGTCTACAACCGCGGAGAAACTACGGTCATTTTCAGTATTAGCGCGGAATAACTATCGGATTTCTAGCGGCGGATTTTTTCCTAAAAACAATTCTTGCAGTCTTCCCAGTATCTGTTCTTGTTTTAAAAAAACCTCGTTTTTATAAATCGGCTTTATGTTGAGAAAAATTACGTTGTTTTTTATTTTTACGTCTTCCGAATTTATTTCGGTTTTAAGAACTTCGGACACGGCGCGGCGGACAGATTCCTTTTTGTTCTCCTCCGAAAGGAGGATGTGACTGAATTTTTCAAGAAGATTTTTTATCTCTATCATTATTTGTTCATCGGCATTATAAGATAGGTGAAGGACGAATCGGAAACCGGACTCACCACCATCGGCCGGCCGGAGCCGGACATTTTTATGGCGACACTGTCAGTGGTGATGGACTGGAAACAGTCCAAAAAATATTTATAGTTGAAGCCGAGCTCCACACTATCCCCTTTGAGTACTGCGTCCAGACGAGTTTTATTTTCCCCCACGTCATTATTCACAGAAGACAATTCAAAAACTTTTGGCTTGGGTTCTGCCCGCAAATTTACCTGATTAAACTTATCGGAAAAAACATTGGAAAGTTTTAGCGCGTTCAAGAGATCTTGTTTGAGCACTACTATCTCTGTGGATGATTCTTTTGGGATTATTTGCCGGTAGTCCGGAAAAATTCCATCTATCACCCGGGAAGTCAAATAGGTGTTGTCCGAAGAAAAAGAAATTTGATTTTTATTAAAACACACCTTAACCATACCAGAAAATTCTCCAAATATCCGAAGTATCTCTACCACGTTTTTAAAAGGAACTATTATGCCGGATATCTCTTCCAGTCCTTTTACTTTTATTTTCTTTTCTGCAAGCCGAAATGAATCCGTAGAAACAAAAACTAAGTTATCACCGTCGGTATATATATAAACACTGGATATCTCGGGTTTAATATCCGAAACAGAAGAACTATAATAAACCGATTTTATACCGTCTGTTAATTTTTTAGACTCTATTTCAAAAGTGGCCCCGGAAACAGTAGGAATTGTCGGAAAATCCTCACAAGGCTGTCCCTTAAGGGTTATTTGGCTTTTAGTTGTTTTTACCATTAAATTACCCTCCTTGTCTTCAAGCTGTACATTTTCATTTTGGGAAAAATTTGAAAACATTGCGTTTAAAACCGCACCAGAAACAGCGACAATACCTTCCTTCTCTATTTTAGCCGGAACCTCTATCTCAACTCCTAAACTTAAGTTGGTTGCTCTAAGTTTTAAATGTTTATTGGACGCTATAAGTAATATAGAACTTAAAACCGGCAATGTTAGGTTTTTACCGGTAACCCTTTCGGTTTGTGATATAGCATTTTTTATTTTTTCAATCGAGCATTCTATCTTCATATGTTTATATCTTTATATATTTAAACTACTACTAATACTATATGTGTTTAAAAGTGGATAATTTTTTTCAACCTAACCACATATGAATTTATTTTAATTTTACGTTTTTATTTTTTACCAACAACTAATGATAATTATTTAAATTTTTTTTATTTAACACAGACTTAATTTGGTTATTTTTCTTTTTCAACACTTAATTTAAACTTATCAGCTCTATGGGTCCACTTATCAACACCTATTTAAACATAATTCTTATCTGCTCCAGTTCTTGTAAAAGTTGAGGGTCTGTTTTTAGGTCTGTTTTTATTTTTAAACAAGAGTGAATGACTGTGGTGTGGTCTTTGCCCCCGAGCTTCTGTCCAATTAAAGGGTAGGAAACATTAAAATCTTCCCGCAAGAGATACATGACTACCTGCCGCGCCTTCACAATCTCCTTCTTGCGGGTTTTTTCATAGACAGACATCTCCTCAAGTTTGTAATATTCACTCACCATTTTCACCACATCTTTTATGGCAATGTTTTTCTTTGGACGCATGTTATTTTTTAAGAGGTTTTTTACCTCTACCACAGTAAGCGGTTTATTCTTTAACCGGTACTGCATAACTACCAAATTTAAGCTTCCTTCCAGCTCGCGGATATTGCCGGATACCTGTGCGGCTATATATTCCACCACCTCCTGCTCCAAATCCAGCTGAAGGTCGCGGAGCTTTACTTTAAGAATTGCCAGACGAGATTCGTACTCCGGCTCGGAAATGTCCACAATCATACCCGCGGCAAAGCGCGATTTAAGCCGGTCAGCCAGCTCCGGGATGTAATTTGGGTGTTTGTCGGAAGAAAAGATTATTTGCTTGTTGTTTTCGTAGAAGGTATTGAAGGTATGGAAAAGCTCCTCTTGTATTTTTTCCATTTTTCCGATGAATTGTATGTCGTCAATAATCAGGAGATCGTATTTTCTGTACTTTTCCTTGAATGAGTTCGCTTTGTTGCCCTGAAGAGCGTTAATGAAGTCGGTGGCGAATTTCTCCAGAGTCATATAGTGAACCTTTTTGTTCGGGTACTTTTCTTTAATGGCGTTGCCTACTGCCTGTATCAGGTGTGTTTTACCCAAGCCCGTGCCTCCGTAAATGAAAAAAGGATTGTACTTGGTTCCCGGCGAATCTATTATTGCCTGTGATGCCGCGTAGGCCAGTTCGTTGAAAGTGCCGACAATAAAAGAATTAAAGTGATAACGAGGGTTTAGATTATCTTCCGGATTTATATACAAATCTTTAAGCGGAAGTTCTTTTTCTGAAGTTTCACTCGGCACCGAGAGCGGCGCCTCCTTCTCCACCTCTATTTTTGTGATTATGTACTCTACCGCACGCATACCGTCATAAGCATCTGCGACGGTTTTGGTTATGAGCTTGTGGTATTTATTCATGAGCCAGTCCCGCACGAACTCATTTGGTACCCCTATGCAGATAACCCCCGCTTCTTCTCTCACAATAGATGTATTCTTGAACCAGGTGCTGAAATTTGCCTTAGACATGCCCGCTTCTATCTCAAGAAGGCAATTTTTCCACAACTGTTTTGTATTCATAAGACAACATTATAACCTTTATAAACTAAACGGCACCTTTGTAAGTTTATTAAACCTGTTAATAAGATGTGGATAACGGTACGTGCCTGCCCCGCGTCGCGGTCCGTAGAGCTTCCCGCGTCGAGCAGTTGATTTATGTGATATTTTATTATACACTCTTTACATATGTCACAAACATACCAACCTAAAAAACGCAAAAGAGCAAGGTCTCACGGATTTCTAACGCGCGGCAAGACCAAGACCGGCCAGAAGGTTCTGGTACGAAGGAGGAGGAAGGGACGCGCCAAACTCTCTGTTTAGCGTCGGGGCTAGTCTGGATCAGGCAAATGCTTCTTAAAACAAACCGGGCGGACAAAAAGACCATAGACACGATATTTTCCGTCGGGAAATTTATCAATTCCCAGACACTCACTTTTAAGTATATTCTGACAGACGCCCGCGCTGTGCGAGTCTCTTTTATTGCCCCAAAAAGCACGGCAAAGCTTGCGGTGAAGCGCAACGCGCTTAGGCGGCTCGGGTACAATATCCTAAAAAAAGAGCTTTACCGGCTGCCCCGCGGCCTTGCAGGGGTGTTTATTTTTAAAAAAAATGAAGACGATGCGGAAAAACTCAAGAGAGAAATCGAAACAATTATCGGCAAGATTGCTATTGCGGCTAATTAATTTGTACCAAAAGCGCATATCCCCGTTTCTAAAACCTGCGTGCATCTTTTTTCCGACCTGCTCGGAATATACGAAGCAAGCCATAGAAAAATATGGAGCGGGCAAAGGCGCGCGCTTGGGGTTTTTGCGTATCCTGCGTTGCCATCCTTGGCAGAAGAATCATATGGACCCGCTTCTATAACGGGCGCCCCATGTTCGGACCTACCTTACGCCTAGACTTTTAGCGATTTTAAGATAAGATGAGACTATGCTCTCTAATATTTGGAATACCGTTCTATACGAGCCGCTCGTCAATGCCCTGGCGTTTTTAGTTTCCATTATTCCCGGCGGGGACATGGGGCTCGCGGTTATCATACTAACTATTATCGTAAAGTTCCTCCTTCTTCCCCTGTCGCACCGTTCTATTGCTAGCCAAGCGGAGATGAACATGCTCGCGCCCGAGCTCAACAAGATTAAAGAAAGCGGAGCATCCAAAGAAGAACAGGCCAGACTTACTTTTGAGCTATATAAAAAACATAAAGTAAATCCCTTCTCCGGATGCCTGTTGATGTTGCTCCAGATTCCTATAATATTTGCCCTATACTACGTATTTTTAAAAGGTATAAGCTTTGACGCCGCATACTTGTACTCTTTTGTGCATGTTCCTGAGAATGCGAGCCATATGTTTCTAGGGCTGCTGGATATAACGGAAAAAAGCGCGGTACTCGCGGTTTTGGCGGGAATATCCCAGTTTATACAGGCATATTTTATGCCTAAGCCGGTGGGAAGCAAGGACCCTTCCAAGGCAGGATCTTTTGCGGAAAGTTTCGCCAAAAGTATGCATCTTCAGATGAAGTACGTCTTCCCTTTCGTGGTGGCCCTTATTGCGTACAATATTTCTGGAGCGGTGGCGCTTTACTGGATAACCTCGAATGTTTTTATGGCTATTCAGCAGGTTTATGTAAAGAAAAAGGAGTTTAACACACCGGACACTCATGCAATATGAAAAACGAAGAGATTCAAAATTTGATAAAAGAACTGGTGGAAAAAACCACAGTAGACCTTCACGGCATTTCTGTCACAGAGGAAGGGCCCGGTAGTGTTTGGATATCTGTCGAAGTTGCCGAGCCTCACTATTTTATCTCGCGTGAAGGAGAGGGACTGCAAGCACTCAATCATTTGGTACATCGGATGCTAGAGGCCAGAAATTTTGAAGAAACAGAGAACAGGACAAAGCCCGGTGCCGGAGTACTGATAGACATTAACGGTTTTCAAAAAAAACATGTGGATAATATCCGAGCCGTCGCGCATATGATGTCCGAGAGAGCCAGATATTTTAAATCCAGCGTAGAAGTAGACCCCATGACGGCATTTGAACGGAGGATAATCCACGAATTTTTGTCCGAAGCCAGAGATATAGAGACAGAATCAATAGGAGTCGGGCACTCCCGCCGCGTAGTCATAAAATATATCGGTGAGCTTAAATAGGATACTACCGGAGCTCCACTTTCCAGAGGAAAGAATCTTTTTTATTGACTAAAAATAGATATTTCTCTTCCGAGTCCAAGGAGAGTTTTATGCCGTCCATCTCTTCTCCCCCGTCTACCGTAACCGGGTCAAGCAAAATTAAAGCGCTACCGAGCAGGGGATTTATTTTCCAGATCTGATCCTCGAAAGAAATTTCACCGCGATACCAAGAGTCGGGATAGTTGGTTCCTATTACTACCTTTGGCGCGGAACAGTATATGATGTCGCTATTCTTACTCCAGACGCATTTTTCCGGCAGGGTGCGTACACCCAGAGACTCCGAGATTTTTGTGTCGGTGTGATAAATGCCCAAAGTCAGGGTGTTATCGGCATAGAGGACCATTTTGCCGTCGGGGCTTTGGAGTGTGGTCAGGCCATACATGCCATCCATAACCCTAACCAAATTTTTTGTGGTCAAATCTATTTTATACATGTAGCCGGGCGCGACATAGGAAGGCTTGGTCGTGAGGGTTATGGTTTTCGCTCCGGGCCAGAAAGACAGCCATTCATTGAACGCCGAGTCGAACGTTTGCGATTTTTTTCCAGAAGCAAAATCGAGAATTGTACCTACAGTGGTTTCTCCGGAATTAAACAGGTAGAAAGCGCTTTTGCCGTCGGGAGAAATGCTCATATCTGTAATATTTTCCGGCAGAAAAGTTCCCCGTACCTCGTTTTCGCCCGTACTGTCGCCCCCGAGAATTTCGGGAGGTAAAGTGCCCGCAAAAGTCTCTATCTTGGTGCTGGTACCCTTCAAATATCTCATTATCACGGAATTTCCGGAATTTCCGAAGAAGGCCTCATATATTTTTGGAATGACCGTGCCGGAAAATTTTCTTTCGGATATTTTATCCGCGAAGGTTTGGTAAATATTGCCGGTTGCCCTATCCACATACCGTAGCGCCGCGACGAACTCTGTTTGTGGAGGAGTGGGCTTTGGGGCAGGGACCGCGGTTTTTGTCGGCGTAGCGCTTTCTGCCGGAGGCACAGGTACCACAACGGGCATTTCCTTAAAGCGTTCTTTCTGAAAGACCGTATAGCCGGCTATCGGCATGCTCGATACCTTGAGAAGCCCGAGCCCTGTTTGTTCCGGAGGAGGTTCATAGCCGGATATGTCCACCGGAGGGGGGGTTGTGCCCCCGGGCTTCTGATCGCCTCTGCCAAAGGGGTTGAATTGTGAGAGAAAATTCGTGCCCCCGCCTTCTTCTCCCGGTGCAACCGGCCCTTGACGCAAAAATAAAAATCCGAAGAACGTCGCTAGTACTGCCACAAGGATTATTATTAAAAGAATGAAATTTCGTTTGGACATAAATTTACCAACTTCCTGAGCTGCCTGCGTTTCTTCTGTTTATATATTTTATACTCTTTAGGTATTTATATGAACTCAAAGACCTCACTGTTACCCCTTTCAGGCTGGCGCTAGCATCTATTATTTTCCCGTCGCCGATATACATAACAACATGCCCGACCTCTATGCCCCCATCTCCAGCTTTCCACCCCAACAAATCTCCAACTCTTAACTCTACCTCGTTTACTTTTGTTCCGTCCGCGCTGATGCTTGTGACTGGCGTGCCCGCTGAGCCGAATATGCTCGCAGTTGTTCCGCCGGGGTTTCCCAAGCCAGCACAGGCGTAAACCTGGCTTACATAAGAAGAGCAGTCTACATACGCTTTTCCCTCGCGTATATCATTACGATGGTCCCTGCTGTAAACAGACTTATCCACGAATGATTGTGCTATGTTGACCAAATTGGAGCTCCCGCCGCTACAAGTAATCCCGATAGCTTGTAGCGCTTGCGGTGTTCTGGAAACAAAAGGAGCACCACCTTCACCGCCCAACTCTACCGTTACTGCCACGGCCTCCATATTTTTCAAATCAGCGTTCAGCAAGTCCGGATTTATGGTATTTAAAATGGTCCATGCACCCAGCGCCAAGAGTAGCCCAAAAATTGCCTGGGTGATTTTGCTCTTGCCGCTTTCTTTACTTGATACCAGTTCGCTGGTCATGTATTCCAGTCCCCCTACCACAATCATTATCATTGCCAGTACCGCACAAATTCCAATAAAAATAGTAATCAACGTGTTCATATAACGGCCTATTGGATTATCCGGGATTATTTCATAGGTGCCCTCCAGGCCCGGCAATGGAGAAAGAAGTTTGTAAGAAGTGTTTGGGACGACTGTTTTTGGTTGCCAGTCCACACTTATTTCCTCGGTCGGACTTGCTTTTGCATTGCATGCCGCTTGTGTCACATTGTTCTCTGTTTTTTTTTCCACAGGGGTCACCATTGCATAAGTTATCGTGCAGGTTCCCACAGGATCAGCCGCTTGCGCAGAATACGTATACACGAAACTTCCTAGAGCACTCAAAATTAGGAGTATTAAGATCAGGTAAGTTTTTTTCATCCCAGTACTAAAATTTTAAACTGTAATATTTTATTTGTCATTGTTTATAATCAAAAATTTAGTACGGGACATGTTTTAAAATTCCACCGCCAGTTCTTTTTGAGCCGACGTCAGCAAATTATATTTGTTAGTAATCTCGAGCTTAATTATGGATGTTCCGGAGGTTCCCGCTTGCGCCTGTAGCGGCAAAAAATTGGGATTGAACTCGGGAGCAGTCACATAAGTATCGTTTATTGACCAGCTCCAAGATAAAGAAGGAGTACGTATGTCTTTTGGTGAAAGGAAGTATGGCGCAGCAACTACTATTTCTTCCCCCTGTATTCTGTGTCCGCCCCGTAGCGCGTTTTGCCAGAGTATTCCAACTTCCGGATCGGCCTTGTAAAACAAAATTTGCGGCTCGAATGTTCCCACGGCTAAGCTTCCTGCCGAGGAATATTTTTGATCCGTGGTTGAAGCGACAACATTTACGAAACTTGAATTTTCCAAGTAGTCATTTGTATAGGTGTAAAAATTCTTGCCGTAGCCCGAGGCGCCCGGGTCATTCGTATAATCTTTTTTCCAAGCATATACCATGTTTTTCGGGTTTACCGTACGGGAGCTGACCTTTATTTCAGGTATCGCCACGAGCTTTACTTCGCTACCAATGGAGGGCAGGGCCTTGCCCTTATAAAAAGGCGGGACATAGGCATTATTTGCCTGCCACAAGAGGGCCATAACCGCAGGTCTTATGATCACCTCCTTTGCAATGCTTCCGTCCGGCAGTGCAATGGTTGCCGATACCCGTATCTCCGCTCCCCTGTCAGGGGCTATGATCGAGAAGGTTTTTTTACCTACGCCTACGGCCGAAGTTTTCTGATTTACCGCCCAGGAGATTGAAACACTGTCTAGATTAGCCAGGTAGCTTTTCAAGGTAATAGTGACAGTTTCTCCCGGAGATGGATTTTCCGGAGTGACGTTCACCGATATATCCGCAGACGATACTGCCCGTACGGTTAAAGGAAGGAAAAAGGTTAAAAGCAATAAAAAAATGCTTACTCTCATTCTAGGTATTATACCAGAGCTAGCGCCTAGTTGCCTAGTACTTATCGGTTACTTTTGTGCAAGGTCCGATTTTTCCTGCTCCTGCTTCGCCTTTTTGTTCGACAGTATCTGGGAGGGGTCTGAAGTTATGATCTGGTCTTCAGTATACGAAGCGACTATCTTGATGGCCACATGCTTAAGCCCAGCGAAGAAGATACCTTCTCCGACATTGGATTCAAGCAACAGATATTTCTCCTCGTCGGTTAGGTTGAAGGTTTGCTGGAGTATGTCAATAGTCGTGGGCGACTGTTTAAGGAGAAGCTGGATAGAAGAGTTGGTTATTATCGGTACGCCATACGGGGATTTCATGAAGTCGGCAGCGTCTTGGGTGATGGTAGACAGCCCCAGGTAGTATTTTCTTCCGCGCTTGGCTATGGAGTATAGGAACGATGCCGTGTCTTCGGATTTCATCATCCACCACGCCTCATCCACTACTAGGATGCGCTTCTTGAGATTTTTACGTATAGTATTCCAGATATAGTGCATGATGATGTACATAGCTATCGGTTTTAGCTCGTCTTCCATGTCGCGCACTGAAAAGACCACGAATTTTTTATTTATATCCACATTGGACGGCCGGTTTAGGAATGTGGCCCAGGAACCGCGGGTGTATTTTACCAAACGCTGGACCACGCTGTCGCTCCCATCCATGCCTGAGAGGACCATTTCAAAGTCGGACAGGAGCGGAGGTTCTATGTTTGAAAAATCGGATTCGGGAGTGATGTCTTTCATGGCATAAGTTTCCGAGATGGCGCGGTCAACCATCGAATCTTCTTCCGGACTCAAGCCGCCCAGCATCAGCCGGAAAAGCCCCACCAAGTTTATTATGTTTGAGCGCAGGACGTCCTCCGCGGTTTCGTCTTCGCGCGGGATAGGCAGGTCGAAAGGATTGATGTGATGGTCTGAAGACAACGAGATGTTGAAATACCGGCCGCCCACTGTTTCCGACAGGAACTCATATTCCCGTTCCGGATCAATGACGATAACGTCTGTGTCGAACATGAGCGAGCGCAGGATCTCAAGCTTGGTCGCATAAGATTTACCGGAACCGGACTTCGCAAAAGTTACGGAATTGTAGTTTTCCAGCGAAAAGCGGTCGAAAATAACCAGACTCGAGTTGTGCCGGTTGATACCGTACAAAATTCCTTTGTCGGAGGTAAGGTCGAAAGAAATGAACGGGAAAATACTGGAAAGTGGCTCAGAATTGAGTTTTTGGTTGATGGACAGAAGGTCGGTGTTGATAGGCAAGACACTCTTGAAACCCTCTACCTGCTGGAAAAGCGCGGGCTTTATGTAAATAAGCTTGGATTCCAGTATGGATTTTATCTCGTTCTCCACCTTGAAAAGCTCCATTTCGTTGTCGGCATAGATAGTGATATAAACCCCGACGTCGAACATTTTTTCTTGTGCCTGTATCAGGTTGTTTCGGAGTTCTTCCAAGTCCTGGTATGCGGTGTCGAGCATAGGATCGCGGACCATGCCTTTGGTTTCTCGGACGCTTATTTGGCTTTGGACCTCAGCCACTTTCTTCTGGAATTGCCGGAGTACCAGAGAAGTGTCCACGGGGTGGATGAAAATGGAGATGTCAAAAACCTTGTCCAGATTTATGATGGGAGAAAACCAGTTGTCCGACAAAAACCGGGGATAAGAAATTATGAAAAAAGTTCTGGCTATTTTTTCGCCGAGGTTTATCGCCTTGGGCTCAATCTTGAGTGCAGACGGAGCTATGACGTCTTGGAGCTCCAGAGTGCCGGCTCGATAAATATCCTCCGGCAAGACCGCGAGAGTAGTCGCTTCCGCTTCCGCGCTGCCCGACCTATTTTTTTTAAATAATTTATCTAAAAAAGACATAATTTATTGCAATTTTATTTTTCCTTCCAATTCTCCGGGATTGAAAACCTTATAAAGCACTTCCACGACTTCTTCAGTGCCCAGCTGGGCAGAATTTATGCCGCACCTTCCGAGACCTTGGGAAATTACCGCTACTCGTTCCTCGAGCTGGGACCGCTTTTCTTCAAAAGCCACTTGCCGCGCGGTTTCCGCTTCCGCCTTGTTTTTCCCCGAAAGTAATTTATCGAGCAGGCTGCCGCTCGAACGGAACGTCTTTTCCGTATAAGGGACCACCACGAAAAAGCTTTTAGTCATTATGCTTACCGTATCGGTGAAATTTTTTATGAACTCTATGTATTCCCGTGTCTGAAGTTTGAGCAAGGGCTCGTTTTGGACCTTCATTCTGTTCTCTAAAAGGAGCAAATATGGTCGAATGTCCAGCCTGCGGGACTGTATGGAGAGCTGTACGGAAAAATCCAGAGTGTTCAGAAAATTTTGAAATTGAAGTATGGTGGCGCGCTGTTCCGTTTCGGATTTGAGGGAGAGATTGACCGAATTCGCGAGAACGATGGCCCGCAGGCCGCCGTCTTTGAGCACGATAATTCCATCGCGGATTTCTTTAATGGGAACGAAATCTTGAGTTGCTTTTGCGTTTAGGGCCATCCCGTTAGAAGCAGGTCGCGGTCGATAAACCGTAACGATACTTTATTATCCTATTAATTTTTATTTTTTCCTTTAACATTTTTTTATATTAAACTGCGATCGCGGCTTCTAACGGGACCATATCAGTTTTCTTTTTGCTTGCTTAGGTCGAGCACGTCCAGGCTCCATGCCAAGTCGCGCAGTTTGCCTCCGGTTAAGCCCTCTTCGGCGCGCGGAGCCATTGCCGTTGCTTGTTTTTTGTCCGCGGCTCTTTGGCTTGCTTCGAGTTCCCTGTTTTTCTCCCAGATGTACAGCTTGCTTTGGGTAAAATATTTAAAACCCGCCTCCAGCATATTGATGAACGGCTTGTTGTTTGGGCGGTAGAAAGTAAGCGAACCGGCCACGCCACCTATTATAAGTATCGGTATCACCGACAACAGCAGCCCGAGCACTCTATACAATACAAAACACAATCCCGCTCCGCCGGCAAGGTAGATGAATTGTCTGAAAGTGAAAGGCCCGAAAATTTTATCTTCAATATCGAGAAACTGCGGTACTTTAAACTGCATTAGCTAATTATACCCTAAAGATTCTTATTTTCGTAGCTACTTACTCAGGTTTTTCGCGGTAAGGGTCCTCGCTATATTTTTGTGGAGCGCTAGCTGTGGGTTTAGCGGGAGTAGTAGCCGGGGGAACCGGGGGCTTGGTCAGATTGTCGAGGGAGTGGACGGTTTTAGTGGAAGGAATTTGCATGGGCCCCGAGAGCTTCTCGGCAAGCAAGGGATGGGTTTCCACTGGGACGGAAGCCCGACTCGGCGTGCTTGGGGTTGGTGCCGGAGTGGGGGCCTCGATTTTTTCTAAAATTTCCTCTCTGGTTTCCGTAGCCTCCGCGGCGGCGTTTCCGTTGGCCCTCGCCTCGGTTATCTGTATGCCCGCCTTGCCCAGTCCTTCTTCGAGCGTCTTATCGACGGCTACGGCGACAGGTGCACGCGGCACGGCACTTTCCGCGGCCACCTTTTTGGTTTCGGTTATCTTTATTAGCTCTTCTTTTATTTTCTTGAATACCTTTTCGTTCATCTCGTTTACCAGTTTTTGTGCCGCTTCGCGGGAAATACCCATGCCTTTTTCGACATGCTTCGGATATTCCTCCGGATTGGCCAGGCCGCAAAGCAAGAGCTCTGTTTCGGTCTCGAGCTCGGAAAGCTGGATGAAATCGTACCCCTCCTTGTTCCTTATCTGCATTATGACTCCGCGCCAGTCCACGGCGTCAATGGCGCTCCGAGTATCTTCCGGAAGTCCCATTCTCGCCTTCTCTATTTTTATTTGCAGTTCGTCTTTGTTATCCATGGTTTTATTATACTCTTAAACTTTTTGACCTGCCGGTGGTCCATCGCCGTGACTTTCTTCTGGTTTTTTCAAAAAAACGGAGTAATCTCCTCCGGACAATATAAAATCTACATTTTCATGCCAAGCTGGCTCACGGGCCTTCATGGCTGTTTTAAGAATTTCTATTTTTTTGTTTGCCATGGGCATAAAGATACTTTTAAATGCCGCACCTTTTATTTTTTCTGCCAGCTCCGTTCCTATACTGACCTCCTCCTCGATTTTTTTGGCGTAAAAATCAGGGGCGATCATTCCTGCCAGCACCAAACCGGTTATCGTTTGGAATACATTTACGTCTCCGTCGTCAAACAAATATTCCTTTCCTATTTCTTCCGAAATCTTTACCCAGTCGACGGCGTTGATGGTATCCTGGGTCTCTCTCGGCAGTTTCGCGAGCAACTCTTTTATTGTCTGTTGTGATTTTTCAGTCATAATTTTAGTTTAATGATCTTTTTTGGTCTCTACCTTTGCGTCCATTATTATTTTGTGAACGGCCTCCCGAGTGCCGGCATTGAGACTATATTCCCCACCAGTTATAATCATGTTGATAGCCTTGTTGGGCCAGCCCTGCAGAGTCTCTGTATATTTTATCTTTCTTCTCCTATCCTCAGCATGTTTATCGTGTTCGGCGTCTGGAATAAGATCATCCTCTAATCTATTTATTGATACGGGGCCTGCAACTCCGGCAACACTTATAGTCCTGTTATATATTCCACTTCCATAATCCACGGTCGTTCCTTTTGCTCTGCCATGTAATTCTCCTGCTTCTGTTTTTACCTCATACTTTGCCCCGTCCTTGATAGCTTTTCGGTGAGCGTTTATATCTTTTACAGCATCGGCAGCAACTCGATAGTCTTTTATGGCTTGGTCTAATTCTGCTTGGACGCGAACTCTGTTAGTCTCGTCTGCTGGAGTCAAGCCTTTCCCGCTTTTGTTCTTTGGAATATTTTCAAGTTCAGCCTTTATAGATTGTTGACGAGCACGGGCATCACTCTGTCTCTTAGTAAAGACCTTATCTCGAGTTTCCAGCATTTTAATGTCGTGTTCAGCCTGGCGAAGCAACTCTTGCTTTGACATTTCCAGATTGTTTATATTCTGTTGTAATGGATCATCTTCACTGACCTCAAGCTCGTGTGCTCTTTTAATTCTCTTTTCCACCTGGTCTTTTCTTGTCTGATCCCAGCCGCCCGTTTTGGCTTTACCGGCGCTTGCCTTTGCTAGAGTTTTGCTTGCCCCTCGCGCATCAAAGCTTGCACCACTTACTCCTTTCAAAGCGCCGCGTATAGCTTCGCCGCCAAAGCCCCACTCTCTAACTTTTTGCGAACTGCCCATTTTAGCGGCAAGCCTTCCAGCGGTTGCCCGGCCAGCGATAGCCGCCCCGCCGGTGGCAGCACCTAGAGCCAAGCCGCCGACAAGCCCGCCGACTTTTTCTCCCCATTTGGTGACCGTCTCTCCGAATTGCCCGGCACCGGCCTTTGCCAGCTTCACGGACTTTAGAAGAAGGAACAAAATTGTTACCGTCGGAATTATGAAAAGCAGTATTTTCTGTATCAAGCTTTCATTGGCATCTCGCCTGTACAGGTTTTCAAAAAATCCTTCTGAAGAAATAAGAAGAAATATGAAATAGAGGAAAAACATGAACGCCGGGGCCATAAAAGCCGTCGTAATCAGGCGGTGTAGCCATGCCTTCCAGCCCCAGTCCTTGAGACCCTCCAAGCCGTGTATGGTCGAGGACATGAATGCGAAAGGCGAAGCAATCAACAGAAGCCACAGTTCGATCAGGCGGCCCAAGAAAGCGAAACTGACTACCAAAAATGCGTAAGCGGCAAGGAGCATGACCGCCACGGAGATTATAATGGTCATGTATAATATTCCGAAGGGTACCTCATTTGACTTTTTGATTAAGCCGCTTGTTCCCGGTATTGGCTGTTCTTTGGCTTTGTCGAAAAAACCCTGAGTCATTAGCGCCGTGGGATTAAATTTTTTAGCTAGTCCTCCGGACACATCTTTTTGGCCGGTGTCATCTCGGTGGCCGACAGGATTGTACGGGCGCCCTTCGGCCTGCACATCCATCTTGTTGTAAAATACTAGGGCGAGGATATTGGAAGAGTCAATAACTATGCCCGTAAAGAACATGGAAAAGTTTATGAGTAGGGCCGCGAGCACGACCTTGACTATAGTTTTCTTTGCATCATGAGCCATGCCCAGTATCAATTCAAAGGCGGTATATAAAAGAATTAAAATGAAGAAAATATTGGCAAGATCGCGCACAATGCCCCAAGCTGCCGGTATAAAAGCGGACTTGGTGAACATATCGCTTCCTAGGGTAATGATTATCAGGTAGTTAAAAATATGGGCGGAGACCCACAATAAGCCGGTGGCCGGGAGGTAAACGCCATAATACATAAATCTTAAAATACATCCTCCGTTAGGACGCCACGTCAGACAGGCTTTTTCTTTAATTGCATCTTCGAATGCGGTCGTCTCTTCTTGAGGTTTCCCAGATTCTGCTGTTCCGGGTTTGACTACCACGAGAGTATTTGGAGGATCATCAGGCGTCCATGTTGTATCAAACTGAGCCTTGTCAGGTCCCAGCTTTCCAGCAAGCTCTGCGCACTTGGCTTCCGTTACGTCACTTCCTAAAGAATCAGTGCCGTTTTTACAAATTCCCTCAGGCGGGGATTTGCCAGGATCTGCACTCACGTTTTTTCCTCCGCTCAAAAATCCAGCCCCTACAAGGATGATTAGAAACAGAAAGTACGGGATTATTTTTTTAAGTAAGGTTTTCATCCCCGATTTTAATTAGAAACCCGGCAGATCGCCCTTGTAGTCCAGAAGATTGGCATTGAAAATCGTACTGCAGTTCAGCATTATGTCGACTGATGATCCTCCCGCTTGCACATTCGAAGCATTAACTAAGGGTATCTGCGGATAGGCCGGTTCGTCCGGATTTACGAACATCTTGTGGGAGTATCCTCCTAGGATAGGTCCATCGCAGAAATAGTTCTGTTCTGTTGCACCTCTTGCGGACAGTTTACTTTGCGCTCCGCCCTGCACTTCCCAGCCCTTGGCGACCCGCTCTTCTTTGCACGTTATTAATAGCTGGTCCAGATTGTGAGTCTTGCCCAAAGCTATGTCCCGTTCGCTTTTCGCTTCATTCAAAGTTATGTCATTGGTTATCTGGGCGGCTATTGATTTATGTTGTGTCCAAAGAGACAGAAGTTTATCCTCGTCATCTGATCCTTCTGCCGGTGCCGGCGGTAAAGCGTCGAGCATAGTTTTCATTATTTTTAACTGCGCGAGGGTATCTTCCTTTATGTCTATTTTACGTTGTATATCCAAGGCCTGTTGGCTAAGATCGCCCAAGTTGCCAATAGCGCTCATAAAGGATGGGGAAGAGGGCAAAGCATATTTGAGTTGGGTACTTGTCCAATCTTTAAAGAAGCTCACCGCAAATTCCAATTCTTTTAAGACTGTGCCGGCGCCCGAGGGGTCTTCGCTCCCCGCTGAACTCATTTTCTCTATACTTTTATTCATTTCCAGATCTATTCTAGCCTGCCAGCCCAAATCCGGGCCTGGCTGACAGACGTCTAATTCTTGCACTTTCGGCCATATCTGCCCAAAGACTTGCATCGTGCCCGGGCCGAAGCTGTCCGGAACGCCGTTGGTCATATGTTTTATTTCTGATTCCGTTTTATCAATGTCATTTTCCAGCATTATTTTTAAATCGGATACAGTAACCACCTCATCCGGACCGGCATCCCAAGGATCGCCGTAGCCGCTTACGATAGCGGAGCCGCCGCCCAATGTCAGCCCATTGTAGCTCCACTCATCCTCAGGCTCGTCCGGATTGATGGCGCTTGCGAGGGAACTCAAGCCCTTATCCACAAATTTATTTATCAATTGGTCGAAAATAGCAGAGACTATCAAGCTGCCGGAATTGATTGCATGCTCTTTTAGGGTCGAAGGCGCTTGCACCGATTTTATTATCTGATTTGCCACCACCGAGCCCGGGGTTGTGTTGACCAAGCCGCTTGAGCCGTCCCTCCGAGGAGGACAAGTATTTGTTGTTGCCCACTTCTGTCGTGCCGCGGCAAGCCCCAGAGTATACTCCTCTCTGTATTGTTTTATTGTGGCTAGTTCTTCTTCTGTACAGTTATTGTCGTCCGCGCAATAGGGCATGTTTTCCATGTACTTTTTTTCATAACTAGCCCTATCAAAACTAGGCGCATTAAATTCATTTTTTAAGTTGTTGTAGCCTGGGTTTGTTTGGCATATCTGCGGGGACAGGAAGCCCATGCCTTGGTCCAAGGTTTGCTGTACTTTTTCTTTGGCTGTTATGGACGTGCCCTGTATCTTCCTAGCTAGCTCGTCGGTCGCCTCCAGCTGGAATCCCATAGGGTTATTTTGTGGGAACTGGGTATTTAGAAAGAAGCCGTCCCATCCGCCGACGTTGAAGTCGTTTTGGTAATTGGAAAGCGCCACCGGGTCGGTTATATAGTTGCTTAAAGAATAGGCCCGGGTTTCTTCAAGCCGGCCTCGGTAAGCATTTATGGTGCTCAAGGCGAAATCTTTTCCGAAAGGAAACTTGAGCGAGTCGTAGCCGTACCGGTCCACCAGAGTACGCACTTCCCACTTGGCGATGTCCTGAAAGAAGGATTCCGGATTTTCCAAGAATAGCGGCGCACCGTGGTACCCGGTGTTTATCCAATTAATAGTACTTTTAGTTACTTCTTGGAGCGCTTTCATCGCTGCGGCCTTAGCCACTTCCATGAGAAGGTCTTTGGCGAATTCCTTTCCTTTTATAACGGTTGTTGATGTGGTTGAACCCGCGGTCACCGCGTCCTTAACGTTTGAGAATAATTTTTGACCAAAAGTTATAACTCTTTGAGCAAAAGCTGGGAGGTCCGAAAAAGCTTCAACCTTTTTAGGGGTGGAAAAGATGACCAAGGACGGCAAAAGTATCATTACGACCAAGAGTAGAGAGATAAATTTTTGACCTTTTTTATTTTTTAAAATCATCTTTATTTACACTGTTCGTATTATATAATTATCCCTTTAAAGATTCAATTTTTTAGCAATAGCGGCGATAAGATTGTTTCCTGCGGACTCCAGCAATATAGAACTTTTTTCATATTGAGTGATGGCGCCCAAGGAAACCAAAGTATCTGTCTCGTAAAATTGCATGTCGCTTATATTTTCTATAAGCATTTCCAGCGCGTTTATGTAGTCTAAATGAAAAGAGGCTAAAAATTGAGGCACGGTCATATTTGCCATATCCCCTATCACTTTATTCATTTGGCTAACGATGGGGCTGAGTTCTTCTAGCGCGCTGGGATCGGTAGTATTCTCATCAACTATGAATTTTTGCAAAACGTCTAGAACAGTATTTTGTATAGGGTACTTTGCTTGAATGCGTTCGAAATCGGTAAGGTATTTTTCTATTGCTTGAGCGCTTTCTTCTTTTGTTGTTTTTATATCAGAAATAAAAAAAACTTTTCTGGGCGGAGAATTTTGTATTTGTTCTGCCAGCGAACTTACCATTTTTTCCGCTGTTGCTTGGTCAAGGGCCCCGCTTTGCTCCAGCGCGGCTACGGTAGAGAAAAGCTCCTGGGAAAATTTATCCGTTTCAGTCAAGTTTTCCTCGTACGAGCCGAGCGGAGATCCTTCTGGGCCTGCTAGAGAATTTTCTGATCGCAATTTACTTGCCGCCGTCATGTCTGGTGTGCCAGGCGTGGTCTCTGCTTTTGTTGGATCAAGTCCCAAAAGGCTTTCCTCCCAGTCCAGCACCCCATCTCCGTCCGTGTCTCTCCTGATCAAGTCTTCTACGAGGGCGCTCTCATAGGCCAAGCCTTCCGACCCCTCATAAACTGCTTTATTATACCAAGGCACACCATTTTTAATGAAAAATAAAGCACAAAGAAAAACCACCGCAAAAGCTATGAGGAGTATTCTCTTGTGTTTTACCCAAAATAATTTAGTTATGTTTTAATTATAACATTTTTTCAAAAGCAAGTCCTATTTTGTCATCCGTCATCGGCCCTTAACACGCCGTTTTTGCCTTGCGGGGGACTAGGAAATTTTTTTTTAAAAGATATAATTAAATAACCAGTGAAAAAATACCTTACCCTATTTCTCGCCGCAATCCTATTATTTTTAATAGGATTTGGCGCATATTCCTTGAGCCGGGCACGGAAAGCGGGCTTAACTTTTACGAATACAATGGAATGGAATGACTCTTATCTGGCAAAATCGACCGATACCCCTCTTTATATCCCGAATTTTAAACAATACATAAAACTTGACCCGCCACCTGCCAATTCTTCTCAAGAGACAAAAGAAGAGATAAATAGTCTGCTCGTACATCAAAAAAAACGGACAAAAGATCAAATATCCATCATTAATGACCAAATTTTACCGGAAACCACCTATTTTGGAGGCCAAATAATGGATAGTTATTTTCATTCCAAACTTCGTCCCCATACCGCCTTAGCCCTTAATCAGGCTTTTGCAGACCTTAGCATCGTGTTGTTTTACGAGAAAGCGCATTTTGACCGGGTAAGACCCAGTGCGCTTGATTTCAGGATAAAACCTGCCATTCCGGTCCCTGGACACCCTGCGTACCCAAGCGGGCACTCTACGGAGTTCCATTTTCTCTCGTTATTTTTAGGAGAATTGCGTCCTGAAGACAAGGAAAGTTTGTGGGCTGAGGCTGATACCATAGCGAAAAATAGGGAAATTGCAGGACTGCATTATCCGAGCGACAGCCTGGCCGGAGCAAAGCTTGCAGAGCAGGTCTTCGTGCTACTCTTGGCGAATCCCGAGTTCAAGGCGCTTTTTGAGGATGCCCGTACTGAATGGCGATAAGTATAATTAAATAAAATTGAGCCAGTCTTCCAGTTTTAAGTCTTCGGCACGGGCGTTTTTAGGCAAAGTTGTTGTTTTCTCTAACGGCACCAACTCCCGTAGGTTGCTGGATAGTTTTTTGCGCTTGTGCGCAAACCCTTTTTTGACAATTTCCCAAAATTTTTCTTCGGCCACATTCTTTCTCTCAAAAAATTCCCGGGAAATATCTGTGATAGCTATGATTGCCGAATCCACTTTGGGTGCCGGCGAAAAATATCGCGCCGGCACCTTCATTAGTATTTTTGGGTGCCCATAAGCTTTGACAGAGATAGAAAGGATACTTTCTTTGCCGTCGCGAGCGATTATCCTTTGTGCTACCTCGTGCTGCACCATCAGGACCATACGCTCCGGCTGATTTTCCGAGGTTAAAAATTTTTTCAATATAGCGCCGGTAATGTTGTAAGGAATATTGGCGATAATTTTATACTTTTGTTTTGCGGTAAAATTTAAAATATCCTCATTTATTAAAACAAGTTTTCCCGCACTTACTTCTTCTTTGAATTTATTTTGTAAAAATTCTACGAGCTCGCGGTCTTTTTCCACTGCGATGACCTTGCCCGCATGTATTAGGAGCCTTTCTGTCAGCGCTCCCTTGCCTGGGCCGATTTCCAATATCGTGTCATCCGGCCCTATTTCTCCGGCGCCAATAATTTTTTGCAGCGCCGCTTCCGATTTCAGGAAATTCTGACCCAATGATTTTTTAGCTCTCATAAGTAGATTGTTTTAATTCCACTATCTTCCCCTTCCCGCTCGAGGAGATCCGCCGGAATGTCCGCAATGAATTCCGAGGGTGCATTTATGGAACGCGAACCGAATATGGTGCGGAAGTTCGCGAAAGACAGGAACAATTTTTCTTTTGCCCGCGTGAGTGCCACATAAAAAAGACGCCTCTCTTCTTCCCAGTCGGAGGTGCCTCCGCCATCGCCTTGTCTTTGGTGCGGGAACAGACCGTCTTCCAGACCGGTAATAAATACATGCCGGAATTCGAGGCCCTTGGAAGCGTGTACGGTCATTAATCTAACTGCGTTGATATCTTTTTTAACCTTAGCTTCTTGGTTTATCATCAGACTGTCTTGATCGGAGGCGAGCGAGGCATCTTCTAATAGCTTTTCCACCCCAGCGCCGTTTTCCAGATTATCGTATTTTAGGGCGAGGGTCACAAGCTCTTTTATGTTCTCTAGCCGTTCGATGTCTTCGTCCCCTCCAGACAGAAGCTCGTTTTCTATGCCTGATTTTTTCACGACATATTTTATGACTTCGCTCGCGCGCAAACTTTTGGTTTTCTCGTTTATTTCCCCGAGAAGATCATAAAAACTGTTTACCTTGAGCAAGGTTTTCACGGGCAGGGTTTCTTTTTGTCCCGCAAATATTTTCGCAAGCGATGCCTTGCCGATACCCCGTACGGGGAAATTTATAATTCTCTTTATGTCCGACAGACTGTCAGGATTTAAAGCGGCGCGCAAATATGCCAGAGTGTCTTTGATTTCTTTTCTTTCAAAGAACTTTACTCCCAGTACCTGATAAGGAATATTATAGCGGAGCATGGCTTCCTCGAGCGCCCGCGATTGGAAATTCGCACGGTATAGTATGGCGATTTCTGAAAGCCCCGAATTACTCTTCGTAGGGTCTGAACTCGAGAGTGCAGCAGATTTTTCTTCCCGGGGACTCTCGCAGACCGACGGGTCGAGAGTGAGCGCTCCGCGAGCACGCGGAGACAGCGACCCCGAGGAGGAAGAATTTGCGGAGCCATCTAAGATTTCTAAAACTTTAGTTGCCACGAACTCAGCCTCGTCGCTTTCGTCCAGAGCCTCGTACAGCCCTATCTTTTCGCCGGTTTTATTTTTCGTGAACAGATTCCGGTCCGGCCGCATTTTGTTTTTTTTGATTATTTCATTCGCGGCCTCGAGTATATTTTGGGTCGAGCGGTAATTTTCCTCGAGCATGACTATTTTCGCATCCGGGTAATCCTTCTCAAAACTTAAGATATTTTTCAAATTTGCGCCGCGCCAAGAATAAATATTTTGGTCGGCGTCGCCGACAGCGCAGATGTTCTTGCTGGTTTCACAAAGCAGTTTGGACATCAAATATTGCACTTCGTTGGTGTCCTGATACTCGTCTATATGTATGTATTCCCACCTGTCCTGATAAATTTTCCGCACCTCCGCGTTTTCCTTGAGAAGCTTAACCGCTTTCAAAAGCAGGTCGTCAAAGTCGAGCGCGTTTTCCTTCATTTTTTTATTTTCGTATAAACCCCAAACCCGAGACACGATTTTACCTAGAGTGCTTTCAGCTACGTATTCTTCCGGGTGTACAAATTTCCCCTTTTCCCGGGAGATGATATTTCTTATTTTCTTGGGGTCATATTGTTTTGGGTCAATCTCTAGTTCTCGGAGCGATTCTTTTACGAGAGAAGCCGCATCGCCCTCGTCTAAAATCGTAAAATATTTCGTGTGCCCCAAGAGCCGAGCGTTCTCTTTTATGATGTGGACTCCTAGTGAATGAAAAGTGCTGACAAAGGGAATTCCGGAGAAAATATTTCCGGACTCACCGCGCATATTTTCCTGCTGGAAAATTGCTTTGCTCGGCGCGTCCGCCTGCGCAGAGGTTCGCTCGGCAACATTTTCTCCTTTTTTCAAAAGAGCCAGGATGCGCTCGCGCATTTCTTTGGCGGCCTTGTTTGTAAAAGTAACCGCGAGAATTTTATCCGGCCGTACTCCTTCTTTGACCAGATTGAGTATCCGGTGGGTTATGGTTTTGGTTTTGCCCGCTCCCGCGCCGGCCACTATCAAAAGCGGCCCCTTCGTATGAAGCGCCGCTTCTCTTTGTGGAGGGTTGAGCTCCTTCAAATGCTCATTATCGTATGGCACTTACCCAATATAGCACAGATCTACTTTCGGAAAGTTGTCTCGAACGCTTGCTGAAATTCTTCGAGTTTGCCCTCCTTAACCAATCTCATCGTAGCTCGCGCTATATACTGTTTGGCACTTTCCGCTCCCATCTTAGTGCCCAAAATTCCCCCCTTGGGCTTTGTGTCGGAAAAATCTTTTAGGAGCTGCAAGTATTTTGACATCTTGCCTTCGTTCGTGTTTATGCCCGCATCTGTGGCTTTTATTAATTCACTTGCCTTCATGTCGTCAAAATGATTCCACGCAAGGGAATGCTCGTTGCCGAATAAGACGCTTAGATCTTCCCGGCTGGCTTTATAAGCTCGCATGATATCTTGCCCGCTCAGTCTCAGTTGGTCAGGGTCTGTAGCGAATTCCTGGTGGCTATTCACTATATTATTCTCGTGCGGGGATAGGTCCTCGTAAAAGCGTACGTATATTCCCCGTTCCGGATCATAGCCGATAACATTGCCCCGGCCTTGATTATATTCACCCACGTTTCCTAAACCGCGATTCCCAAATCCGTAACCTTTGACTCGCGCTCCCTGCTCTGGATATCTGTAAGGTTCTGGCTCCGGCGCTTGATAGCCACGTACGCGAGCTACGTAATCCTTGTTTTCCGGCACGCTATTTTCTTGGGGCGGCCAGTTTTTATCTACTGCCGCTCTTGCCTGCTCTACCGCTTCGTCATGAGCCGACAATTCCTCCGGACTAAAATCTTTGGTTGGACGAAATCCAGAAGTCTCTTCCGCAGATCTGCTCCACGATTTAGAGCGCCACGCTTCTTCGTTCGGAGTCGTCACATTCTTATCCGGAGTTGCTACCGGTTCTACCGGAGAAGTGGTTGGAGGTTTGGGTTGAGCGCTTTCTGCAACTTGCGTAGCGGGTGTTTCAGGCTCTGCCGCTGTATCAGAAGACGTCTCGGGCGTCTCCACTTCTTTTGGCATTTTTACCGGATCGCTTTGGTCATAATCTCGCATTTCCCCCCTCCATTTTTCTAAAATTTCCATTTTGTCGGGCTTGCCGAATACAAGGTTGCCTTGCTCGTCGAATTTCAGAACTGAACCTTCCGGAATAACTGCGCTTTTATTGCCAACATACATTCCTAGATTTCTAGCTTGCTGAGTTGCATCTGTTTCCGCCATAAATTTCTGAACACCCGCTGGCGCTTTGGAAAAATCGTCCTCATATTGTTCCTTAAGTTGTTCCTTCAATTCTTCAATACCCTGAATGGCGCCCTTTCCACTTCCATCTTCGAACCTTATGCCTTCAGTGGCTAAATTTGTTGCAGGAGTAACAGGAACCTGTTCAGGGATAGTGGCATCCGGTATGGTGGTAGTAACAGGTTCGGGGGCCGGAGTATCTGCGCCGGTTGCTCCGCTTTCGGTCGTCGCGGCAGTGTCCGAAGGCAGGGCGTTCAACTTATCTTCTTCGACTTTTATGTCATTCCCGAGTACATGCCTGATAGTTCCCTCTTCGTCTGGAAATTCTTTCACATCCGCGGCCATTTTCGCTTTTAAGTCCGCTATTTTCTTTAGTATGGCATCACGAGATTCTGGCGAGGCCGCGGCAGGGGTTTCTGCCGCCGCTTCGGCGGGGACAGGAGGAGTATGAGCCAGCGCCGGTACGGGCGCAGCTGTTGCAGTTTCTACAGGAGTCTGTTCGGGGACTATGGTAGCGGCGCTCGGAGGAGTGGAAGTAATTGGCGTTCCTTCGGGTTCGGCTAGTATTTCCTCAAGGGTTTTCTCAGTGGGAGGCACGGTGGGAGTAACAGGATCTGGAGAAAAACCTGAGCTGTAGGGATCTTCAGTCGCAGTTACGGGCGGCACTACTTGCCCCTCTGTTGTTTCTGTGGGCGCTACTGTTCCGGTTTCCGCCGGTACATCTTCAGGCTTATCGTCAGGCCTTATGCGATTCAATATTTTCCG